>NZ_FYDV01000013.1:0-152717 GCF_900187535.1 Pseudomonas sp. Irchel s3a18
CTCAGCAATCGTTGGTTACATCTTTGATTTCTCGCGGAGTAACTTGTGATGCTGATAATCTTGTTGACTATCAGTCTGACTGCACAAGCACCCACACGAATTGCTTGATTCAGTTGTTAAAGAGCGGTTGGTTAAGATCTTTCATCTCAACCGAGCGGCGCATTCTACAGCAGCCTCTGTTGCTGTCAAGTGGTTATTTTCAGAAGTTTTCAAAGAATCCTTTGCAACTTCAACCACTTGCGCTTTCGATCTCTCGTCAGCGGGAGGCGGATTCTACAGCGTTACACACTGCTGTCAACACCTCTTTTTCAACTTCCTTTCGACTTCGATGACCTGAAGCAACTTGCCGCCGAAAACTGCGTAACTCTTTGTTTACCAAGGAGTTTTCCGTTTCGACTGCGCCGGAAGTGGGGCGAATTATAGACTTCCAGAATCTGCCGTCAAGGGTTAATTACGCTTTTGTTGCAGAAGGTGTTTTTCGAGCCTTGAAACGAGGGATTCGACGGACTACAGGTGGCAAGCGAAGCATTAACAGCAGACCACCTATAGATGCATAAACAGCCCACTCCTTCAGATCAGCGCGAACGATCCACAGCATATGCAGCAATCCAAGCCCGAGAATCACATAGACCAGCCGATGCAGTTTCTTCCAGCGAGCCCCCAAACGTCGCTGACTATAGCGATTGGATGTCACCGCCAACGCCAACAAACAGAGAAACCCCAACGTGCCGACAATAATGTACGGGCGCTTTTGCAGCTCAACACCCAACTGCGACCAATCAAAGCCAAGGATAAACGCCGTATAACCGCTCAGATGCAGAACCACATAAGCGAAACACCACAACCCTAACTGCCGCCGGACAGCAATCCACCCCGCCCAACCGGTGATTTTCTGCAAAGGCGTCATGCTTAACGTAATCAGCAACAGTACAAGCGTGCCCAGCCCCAACCGGTCAACCAGCACCTTGCCAGGATCAGGCCCCAGCACATCCCCCAAGGCTTGGTACAACCAGAGCAGCGGCCACACTGCAGCCGCTATAAAGACACCCATACGCCAGAACGGATATCGCATCAGTAGTTCTTCCTCAGATCGAGCCCTGCATATAAAGAAGCGACTTCATCCGAGTAGCCGTTGAACATCTGCGTGTCACGCACGTTGGGCTTGAACAGCCCGCTCGGCAAACGTCGCTCCCGGGCCTGGGTCCAGCGCGGATGATCAACTGTCGGATTCACGTTTGCGTAAAAACCATACTCATTGGCCGCAATACTCTGCCAAGTGGTTTTCGGTTGCTCGCTGACCAGGCTGATACGCACGATGGATTTGACGCTCTTGAACCCATACTTCCACGGCACGACCAACCGCAATGGCGCGCCATTCTGATTAGGCAGCTCACGCCCATACATCCCGACCGCCAGAATCGCCAATGGATTCATCGCTTCATCCAGGCGCAGCCCTTCGACATAAGGCCAGTCGATCAGGGCGAATCCAGAGCGCTGCCCCGGCATACTCTTGGGATCCTGCAAGGTTTCAAAACGAATGTATTTGGCCCTGGAGGTCGGCTCGACCTGATTGAGCAATGCCGAGATGGGAAAACCAATCCAGGGAATTACCATCGACCAGGCTTCTACGCAGCGCAGACGATAGATGCGCTCCTCCAACTGATACGGCTTCATGAAGTCTTCCAGCGCATATCGACCGGGCTTACCCACTTCACCGTCCACCACCACACTCCACGGCTCGGTTTTCAGAGCGCCAGCGTTGGCGGCCGGATCACCTTTATCGGTGCCGAACTCATAGAAGTTGTTGTAGTGGGTGGCATCCTTGAATGGTGTGATCGCCTCGTCCTTGACGTTGACCGCCCCCCATTTGGTAGAAGGAAGCTTCTCGGCAAACCAGAAAGGCGCCTTGCCAGGCTCAACATTCGCATAACGCGCGACATCACCGGCACTGGCCCAACGCGGCAGACTGCTCACGGCCAAACCGGCAACAGCGGCACCGAGAACGTTACGACGAGAGAGGTAGAGGGATTCGGGCGTGACGTCCGACTCATGGCAGTCAGACGGCTTGGGGAACTTGAATAACATGGCAACTCCGCAGCATTGGAGGACAGATGCACCAATAGACTGCGGAGTATGGGGGAAATTACATCACTCGACGTTTTTGTGACGACGAAGGTGCAACAGGTACTGCACCGGACCGGACGCGGCGTAAACGAGGAATACCAGCAGCAAAATGCGTGGCGGATCACTGAAGACCACCGCAAACACCAGCACCACCGCCAGAATCGCCACGAAAGGTACGCGCCCTTTCAAGTCCAGCTCCTTGAAGCTGTTGTACTTGATATTGCTGACCATCAGCATGCCAGCCGCCGCCACCATCAGCGCCACCAGGAACGACATCTTGGAGCCCTGGATGCCGTAGTCACTGAAGGCCCAGACGATCCCGGCAACCACACCGGCAGCCGCCGGGCTGGCCAGGCCAATGAAGTAACGCTTGTCCGCCGTACCGACCTGGGTATTGAAGCGCGCCAGACGCAACGCCGCCCCCGCGACATAGATGAAGGCAACCATCCAGCCGACCTTGCCCATATCGCCCAACGCCCAGCCGAATGCCAACAGGGCCGGCGCGACACCAAAGGCCACCATGTCCGACAGTGAGTCGTACTCGGCACCGAACGCGCTTTGCGTATTGGTCATGCGTGCAACCCGGCCATCGAGGCCGTCCAGCACCATGGCGACAAAGATGGCGATTGCCGCGAAAGCAAAGTACTTGCTGGCGCCGGCAGCATCACCGGCACTCAAGGCGCTCTGGGCGCTCATGGAGTTGATGATGGAATAGAAGCCCGCGAACAGGTTCGCAGTGGTGAACAGATTGGGCAGCAGATAGATGCCACGATGCCGGACTTTACGGCCCTCAGCATCATGCCCTTCTTCGACATGCTCATCGATCGGTAGCAGGCTATCGGCGTCAGAGGCCTTGTTTGGCTCTTCGGGACGTTCGCTCATGGACATTACCTTGCAACGGTGTGGAAAGTTTCGACAGGTGCCTGCGACAACGGTTCGTATCGCAAACGATGCAGCTTTATACCAGAACCAGCCATCCAAACGAAAAAACGCGGCCTAAGCCGCGTTTTTCGTACTCATTCGTGACTCAGTTTTTAGCTTTGTCGACGATCTTGTTGGCGCCGATCCACGGCATCATCGAACGCAGTTGCTCGCCGATGATCTCGATGCCGTGTGCAGCGTTGTTACGACGCTTGGCGGTCATCGAAGGATAGCCGGTAGCACCTTCGCTGATGAACATCTTGGCGTACTCGCCGTCCTGAATGCGTTTCAGGGCGTTGCGCATGGCCTGACGGGATTCGGCGTTGATGACTTCAGGGCCGGTCACGTACTCGCCGTACTCGGCGTTGTTGGAGATCGAGTAGTTCATGTTGGCGATACCGCCTTCGTACATGAGGTCAACGATCAGCTTCAGTTCGTGCAAGCATTCGAAGTAGGCCATTTCTGGCGCGTAGCCCGCTTCAACCAGGGTTTCGAAACCGGCCTTGACCAGCTCAACGGTACCGCCGCACAGAACGGCTTGTTCGCCGAACAGGTCGGTTTCAGTCTCGTCCTTGAAGGTGGTCTCGATGATGCCGGTACGACCGCCACCCACGCCAGCTGCGTAAGACAGTGCAACGTTCTTGGCGTTGCCCGAGGCGTCCTGGTAGATAGCGATCAGGTCAGGAATACCGCCGCCCTTCACGAACTCGGAACGCACGGTGTGGCCCGGGGCCTTCGGCGCGATCATGATCACGTCGAGGTCAGCGCGCGGCACAACCTGGTTGTAGTGGATCGCGAAGCCGTGGGAGAAGGCCAGGGTGGCGCCTTTCTTGATGTTCGGCTCGATTTCGTTCTTGTACAGGGAAGACTGGAACTCGTCCGGGGTCAGGATCATGACCAGGTCGGCGGCAGCAACAGCGGAAGCAACGTCGGTCACTTTCAGGCCGTGAGCTTCAGCCTTGGCAACAGTGGCCGAACCTTTACGCAGGCCAACGGTAACGTCAACGCCGGAGTCTTTCAGGTTGCACGCCTGGGCGTGGCCCTGGGAGCCGTAACCGATGATGGCAACTTTCTTGCCCTGGATGATCGACAGGTCGCAGTCTTTATCGTAGAAAACTTTCATGAATTTCCCCTTTATATCTGGCCGTTCAGGCCATGCGCGAATTGGGTTTAGATGCTGAGTACTTTGTCGCCGCGGGCAATCCCGGTGACGCCACTGCGTACGGTTTCCAGAATCGAGGCAGTGCCAATGGACTGGATGAAGCTGTCGAGCTTGTCGCTGGTACCGGTCAATTGAACGGTATACACGCTGGCACTGACATCGACGATCTGTCCACGGTAAATATCGGTGGTGCGTTTGATCTCGGCGCGCTGGGCGCCGGTGGCCTTGACCTTGACCAGCATCAGCTCACGCTCGATGTGAGCGCTTTCCGAGAGGTCGACCAGCTTGACCACTTCGATCAGCTTGTTCAGGTTCTTGGTGATCTGCTCGATGATTTCATCGTGGCCCACAGTGGTCAGCGTCAGGCGCGACAAGGTCGGGTCTTCGGTTGGGGCCACGGTCAGGCTTTCGATGTTGTAGTTGCGCTGCGAGAACAGGCCGACTACGCGAGACAAAGCGCCGGGTTCGTTTTCCAGAAGCAAGGAAATAATGTGCCGCATGATTAAGTACGCTCCGTCTTGCTCAGCCACATATCGCGCATGGAGCCGTCTTTGATCTGCATCGGGTAGACGTGCTCGCTGGTATCGACCGAAATGTCGAGTACCACCAGGCGATCCTTCATGGCGAACGCTTCCTCCATCTTCGACTTCAAATCTTTCGAATCGGTGATGCGCACTCCAACATGCCCATAAGCCTCGGCCAGCTTGACGAAGTCAGGCAGCGACTCCATGTACGAGTGCGAATGACGGCTGCCGTAACTCATGTCCTGCCACTGGCGAACCATGCCCAGAACACCGTTGTTCAGGATGACGATCTTCACCGGCAAACCGTATTGCAGGCAGGTCGACAGTTCCTGAATGTTCATCTGGATACTGCCTTCGCCCGTTACGCAGGCAACGTCTGCATCCGGGAAGCTCAACTGGATGCCCATGGCCGCCGGGAAACCGAAGCCCATGGTGCCCAGGCCACCGGAGTTGATCCAGCGGTTAGGCTTGTTGAACTTGTAGTACTGCGCGGCGAACATCTGGTGCTGGCCCACGTCGGAGGTCACAAAGGCATCGCCCTTGGTCACTTCGCACAGGGTCTCGATCACCGTCTGCGGCTTGATCTTGCTGCCGTCACCCTTGTCATAAGGGAACAGGCCGCGGTCACCGCGCCACTCATCGACTTGTTTCCACCAGCTGGCAACGGATTCCTTGTTCGGGGTCTCGCCGATTTCCTTGAGGATCGCGACCATTTCGGTCAGGACACTTTCAACTGGACCAACGATCGGCACGTCGGCCTTGATGGTCTTGGAAATCGAAGCCGGGTCGATGTCGATGTGAATGATCTTGGCATTCGGGCAGAACTTGGCCGGGCCGTTGATCACGCGGTCATCGAAACGCGCACCGACTGCCAGGATCACGTCGGCGTGGTGCATGGCCAGGTTGGCGGTGTAGCTGCCGTGCATGCCGAGCATGCCGATGAACTGACGGTCGGTGCCAGGGTAGGCACCCAGGCCCATCAGGGTATTGGTCACGGGCAGGTTGAGCATTTGCGCAAGTTCGGTCAACGGCGCGGAGCCGCCACCGAGAATCACGCCGCCGCCCGCGTACAACACAGGACGCTTGGCCGCCAGGAGCATTTCTGCCGCCTTGCGGATTTGCCCGGAGTGCCCACGAACAGCCGGGCTGTAGGAGCGCAGCTTGGCTTTTTTCGGGAAGATGTATTCGAACTTCTCGGCCGGGTTGGTCATGTCTTTCGGGATATCGACAACGACAGGGCCAGGACGACCGGATTGCGCCAGGTAGAACGCTTTCTTCATGACTTCCGGGATTTCCGACGCGTGCTTGATCATGAAGCTGTGCTTCACGATCGGCCGGGAGATACCGATCATGTCGGTTTCCTGGAACGCATCGGTACCTACCATGGTGCTAGGCACCTGGCCGGAAATGATCACCATCGGAATGGAGTCCATGTAGGCCGTGGCAATACCGGTGATGGCGTTGGTTGCGCCCGGACCGGAGGTAACCAGTACCACACCGGCTTTACCGGTGGCACGGGCATAGCCGTCAGCCATATGGGTCGCAGCCTGTTCGTGACGAACCAGGATGTGAGTCACTTCCGGTTCTTTGAACAGGGCATCGTATACATGAAGGAGAGCACCACCCGGGTACCCGTAGATATATTTGACGCCTTCGTCACGCAAAAAGCGGACGAGCATCTCACCGCCAGATAAAAGCTCCACGTTGTTCACCTCTAAAACGCCAGAATACCGCCCACATAAGGGGACGGGTCTTAATAGGTTTACTTCCCAGCAGAGCATGAGCGACGGTGGTCGCCGACTACGTCAGCACTGACTGAGCAAGTATTGGGATCGTCCCAAGTGTTGCGGGGCTTTCCCACCCAGCGCGAGGTAACGCGTTGCGGGTGTAACAGGTCGGCGCGGATGTGCGCCTCATGATCTGCCGAGTGGGTCTGCTTCTGGCAGTCCCTCTACAGCGGACTTTGGATTCTTCTGTTTCGCCCTCTGCAAGTCAAGCCGTCAATGTGCTTAATTCGAACTAAGCGCATGAGAACGCAAGAAAAAACCTCTAAAGCCCGGGTCGGATAACTTCAATTGCGCATTTTTGGCAAGGAAATGGCATGCGAACGCACAGGCGCACGCCCGCAGAGTGGATTTTCTTGAGGAATATGAAGGAACTGCCAGCGAGCGCTGGCAGTGATCGCGTCAGCGAGAAGCGCTGATGAGCTGGTCGAATTCCTTGAGCAGGACCTGCAACTGCCGGTCCTTGCCCTGGAGACTGCGAGCGCCGAAGACCATCTCGGCCATCTCCTGAATACCCGAGGCATTGGGTAATGGCAGATCCTGCTCCAGGATCGCCTTCATGCGTGGCAGGAAGATCCATTGCAGCCACTGCTCAAATTCCAGGGTATCGACCGAGAAAGGCTCGACGCTGGACAGCGCGGCGGCGCTAGGCGGGACATCGTCCCACCAGCCTTGAAGCCGTAACTCACGCTCGATCAGCAACAATTGGTCGGCGATTTTCGAAAAACGGACATCCATCAGAGCGCAACCTTGGCTTTCTGGCGAGCCTGAGCAGCACCGGCGGCATCACCCTGCTTCTCGCGGGCCTCAGCGATCAACGCCCACAGGCTGGCTTGCAGGTCAGGACGACCATTGGCAAGGGTCAGGCCACGACGGGCGAACTGCTCGGCTTGCGCGGCATCGCCCTGGGCCATACGCACCTGCGCCAGGCGATAAAGCACCTGCGGCTCGCGCGGGGCAACCCGCTGGGCACGCTCAAGGCTGGAAGAGGCACCATTGAGGTCACCGCTGGCCTGTTGCTGCTGGGCAGTGGTCAGCAAGGCCAGCACCGGGCCGTCCAGTTGCTCATCGGCAGACAAGCCTCCGACGCTGTTGCTCGCCGAAGGAATCCCGCTTGGCGAGGACGGCATGCTGTAGCTGCCCTGGTTGATCGGCCCACTATCGACCGGGCCCGGGGTAATCGGACCCGAGCTGGCCGGGCCAGGCGTGATCGGCTGAGTACTGATCGGCGTCGATGTCGTTGCGCCGCCACCCGGCACCATCACCACCACGCCAGTATCACCCTGGGGAATGGCCTGGGTCTGCGCTTGCGCCGGACGCGTCACGGTGCTTTTACGGAAGCCGCCATTGGCCGAGATACGCTCGCTGTTGGAAACGGTAGTACCCGAATCGACCACCGGAATCGAGCCACGCTGCACCGAGGAGCAACCGCTGAGCAAAGCCAGAGCGGTCACCGTCACCGCTGGAATAAACCACTTGTTCACTTGAATCCCTCTTTGCTTAATTCATCCATCCCTTGACCCAATCCATCACCGAATCAACCGCGGGGTCTACGCCACCACAGGTGGCGCCGGGAGGTGGTTCACTGCCACGAATATACGGCATCTGGACGGCGCCAGGGCAGCTGGAGTCCGAGCCCTGCCCGGTACGCGAGTCGACCCAGGCCTGAACGATGTTGTCTGGTTGTGGCATATCCAGCGGCAGCGGGTCGGCCTTGCGCATGAAACTGGTCCAGACCTGCAGCGCGCCAGTGGCACCGGTGAACGGCGTCTTGCCGTTGTCATCACGGCCCAGCCAGACCACCGCCAGCAGATCCTGGCTGAAACCTGCAAACCAACTGTCTCGCGAGTCGTTACTGGTGCCGGTCTTGCCCGCCAGGGTCAATGTCTTGGGCAGCACGTTGTAGACCGAGCTACCGGTACCTTCGCGCATCACCCGCTGCATGGCGCTCTGGATCAGGTAGATGGACGCCGGATCGAAGCGCTGCTGAATCTGGAACGGATAACGCTTGAGCGGTTCGCCTTCGGCGGTCAGCACGCTGCGAATCCCGCGCATCGGGGTATTGAAACCGCCGTTGGCCAGCGTCTGATACATGGTGGCCACTTCGATCGGACTCAGGCCGCCGGCCCCCAGCAGCATTGACGGAAACGCCGGGAACTCACGGGTCACACCCAGGCGTCCGAGGGTCTTCAGGACGTTCGGCACGCCAACTTCAAGCCCCAGGCGCGCTGTCGACAGGTTGTAGGAATGCGCCAGGCCCTGGTACAGGAACACCGTACCGTGGGAGCGACGATCATAGTTCTGCGGTTTCCAGACCTGACCATCGGCGCCCTTCACCGAAAAGGCCTCGTCGGACAGCCAACTGGTCAAGGTGTACTGACTCGGCTTCTCCAGCGCGGTCAGGTAGACCGCCGGCTTGATCAGCGAGCCGATCGGCCGCACCGCGTCCAACGCGCGGTTGAAACCGGCGAAACCCGCTTGGCGACTGCCGATCATGGCCTGGACTTCACCGGTTTCCGGGTTGGTCACCACCATCGCGGCTTCGACTTCATCCGAGCCCTTGCGACCGGCAAGGCGCTTGAAGGTATCGCTGACCGAAGCTTCGGCTTTCATCTGCAGGATCGGATCGAAACTGGTGAAAATCCGCAGCCCTTCTTCGGTCAAGTCTTCGTCGCGATAGTCTTCGCGCAACTGGCGCTTGACCAGGTCGAGGAAGCCGGGGAACGAGCTGTCCGCCAGACTGCCGCGCTTGGTCACGCCCAGCGGCATTTTCTTCGCCGCCGCGACCTGCTCGGCCGTGGCCACACCCTGCTGTTCCAGCAGGTCGAGCACCAGGTTACGGCGCTCCAGCGCACGCTCCGGATAACGGCGCGGATTGTAGTAGGAAGGCCCCTTGACCATGCCCACCAGCAACGCCACCTGATGCAGCTTCAGTTCGGCCAGTGGCTGGCTGAAGAAGAACTGGCTGGCCAGACCGAAACCGTGCACCGCGCGCTGGCCATCCTGACCGACGAACACTTCATTGAGGTAGGCCTCGAGAATTTCAGGCTTGTCGTAGTGCAACTCGAGCAGCAGCGCCATCATGGCTTCAGTCAGCTTGCGACTCAGGCTGCGCTCGTTGGTCAGGTAGAAGTTCTTGACCAGTTGCTGGGTCAAGGTACTGCCACCCTGACGCATCTGCCCGGCCGAGGTGTTGACCCAGACCGCCCGCATGATCGACTTGGGCGACACACCGAAGTGGCTATAGAAATCGCGATCCTCTACCGCCACCAGCGTCTCGAGCAGGTACGGCGGCACCTGATCGATCTTGATCAGGATGCGGTCTTCGAGATTTTTCGGATAAAGACCACCGATCAACAGTGGCTCGAGGCGCACCACCGACAGTTTGGCGCCGTTGGTCGCCGACAGCTCGGCGACATAGTCACCCGAGAAGCGCACACGCACCGGCTGGGCCTGTTCCATGCCTTCATAGAACTGGAAGCCACGGGTATTCAAATCGACGGTGTTGCCGCTGACCGCTGCCGCACCGGGACCATTGGCCACGCTTTCACGACGATAGCCAAGGGCATCGAGCTCAATGAGGAAATCTTCCTTGCTGAGCTTCTGTCCGACGAACAGCTCGAGCGGGCGCGCGTAAACCTTGGCCGGAATGGTCCAGCGCTTGCCGGAGAACTTCTCCTGAACCACGGCATCGAGATACACGGCGAACCCTGCGAGCACCACGAGGCCGACCAGGCTGAGCTTTAAAGCCCAGGCCAGCCAAGGGCGCGGACCATTGGAGGGACGTTTTTTAGCAGTACGGGGGGATCGGGTACGAGTCATGGCGGCGGATTATACGCACTTTATTCCTGATCAACATGAGCCCCGCGAGGTTTGCGTTGGCCCCACTTGCGGCCATAATGGCGGCCTTGAATTTCCCCAGACTCTGAAGGATCGCCCGTGAGCCAATCCCTGATAGCTGCCCTGCAAAACCCGGCCCTTTATCCGCATCCTGTGGATGGATTCCAGGTCATCGAGACGCACATCTCCTGGGTGCTGCTCACCGGCCCCTATGCCTATAAAGTGAAGAAACCGGTCAATTTCGGCTTTCTCGACTTCACCGCACTGGATGCACGCGAGCACTTCTGCGGCGAAGAGTTGCGCCTGAACCAGCGTTTGACCAGCGACCTGTACCTGGAAGTGCTGCCGATCACCGGGAGCATCGAGGCACCGCAACTGGGCGGCACCGGCCCGGTGCTCGATTACGCCCTGAAGATGCGCCAGTTCCCGCAGAGCCAGCTGCTCAGCACCCTGCAGGCCAACGGCGAACTGACCACTGCGCACATCGACCAGATGGCCAGCCAGATTGCCCGCTTCCACCTCAATGCACCGCGCGTACCGGCCGACCATGAAGCCGGCACCCCGGACAGCGTCATGGCCCCCGTGCGCCAGAACTTCGAGCAAATCCGCCCATTCCTCAGCGACAAGGCCGACCTGCTGCAACTCGAGGCCTTGCAAGCCTGGGCCGAGAGCAGCTTCGAACGCCTCAAGCCGCTGTTTGCCCAGCGCAAGGCCGAAGGTTTCATCCGCGAATGCCACGGTGACATCCACTTGGGCAATGCCACCGTGATTGATGGCAACGTGGTGATTTTCGATTGCATCGAATTCAACGAGCCCTTCCGTTTCACCGACGTTTATGCCGACACCGGGTTTCTGGCGATGGACCTGGAAGACCGCGGCCTGAAAAGCCTGGCGCGCCGCTTCATGAGCCAGTACCTGGAACTGACCGGCGACTACCAGGGTCTTGAACTGCTGAACTTCTACAAGGCTTACCGTGCACTGGTTCGCGCCAAGGTCAGCCTGTTCAGCATGCCCGCCGACGCCACCCCGGTGCAGCGCGCCACCACTCTGCGCCAGTACCGCAACTACGCCAACCTGGCAGAAAGCTACAGCACCATTCCGTCACGCTTCCTGGCCATCACCCACGGTGTTTCCGCCGTCGGCAAAAGCCGCGTCGCCATGCGCCTGGTCGAAGCCCTGGGCGCTATCCGCCTGCGCTCCGATGTCGAGCGCAAGCGCCTGTTCGGCGAACAGCAAGTGCCTAACGATCCGCAAGCCGGCATCTACAACACCGACGCCAGCGCAGCCACCTACGCCCGCCTGCACGAGATTGCCGATGTGATCCTGCGGGCCGGCTTCCCGGTCGTGCTCGACGCAACGTACCTCAAGCGCGAACAACGCGACGGCGCGGCGAAGATTGCCGAGGCCACCGGTGCCCCGTTCCTGATCCTCGATTGCAACGCACCTCAAGCGGTGATCGAGAGCTGGCTGGCCCAGCGTCAAGCAGACAAAAACGATCCATCCGACGCCAACCTGGCGGTCATCGCCGCGCAGCAAGCCAATCGTGAGGCCCTGACCCCCGCAGAAATCCTCTGCAGCAAACGGGTACAGACCAATGAAAGCGGCACCCTCGACACGGTAGTGGCGCAAATCCGCCAGCGCCTGCCGGGCCTGTAAGCACTATTTCATGCGCGAAGCCCTGACCGGCTTCGCGCTTGCAAGATAGTGGCACTATACTGGCGTCATAAAACCAACAGGTGACGCCCCATGAGCCAGCCAAGACTTCTCGACACCCCGCTGTACGCCCTGCTGCATAAAGACGACATCACAGGCTTTAATCGCGAAAGGCCGAAAACCGGCCCCATCGACATGGTGGGTGGCGACTTTCGCGGCCTCGACCTGCGCGAACTGAATGCCGAAGGTGTCGACTTCAGTGATGCGTACTTCCGTTCCGCCGACTTGCGCGGCATCGACTTTCGCCATGCCTCCCTGGAAGGCGCAAGCCTGGCCCATGCGCAAATCTCCGGTACTTACTTCCCGCCTGAACTCTCGGCCGACGAAATTCTGATGTCGATGAATTTCGGCACGCGTCTGCGCTACCGTACCCGTTAACGCGCGGGGTGTCCGCCTACGTCCGGTGTCCCAACCCGCGCCGGACCTGCGTGATCGCCTTACGACTCAACCCAGGCACTCTAAAGCCTTCTCCAGAGCCATCTGGCACATCGCCTTAGAAGCTTTTGCGTTCAAACCGACCAAAGAACCACGCTTTTCCTACTGACCGCTACACTCTTTTGAAGCTCGCCCCACGCACTCTTCGGCCGTCGCAAGGAGGCTTGATGAATGATGAACTGCAGCATCTGAAAAACCTTGGCAAGACGTCAGCCCAATGGCTGCATGCCGTAGGCATTCACAGCGCCTCGGATTTGCGCCGCCTGGGGGCGGTGGACGCTTACCGGGCGGTGCGCACCCGCGGTTTTCGCGCGTCGAAGGTGTTGCTGTATGCCATTGAGGGGGCACTGATGGACGTGCATTGGAATGACATCCCCGCCGAACGCAAGGACGCCCTCAACAAACAACTGGATGCCATATCGTCACGACACAAGAATTGAGCAACGTGTTGGCCCGGCAATCCGCATCTGACGATCAATCCAAACAAGCGTTTGGCAAAAGGCAAAAATAATCGAAAAACACTGGTTGACTTGGAAATGAGAATCGTTATGATTATCACATCTGGTCGCGAGACCAGCTGATCTTCTGAAAGGCCCTTGGTTCGGACTCTCAGATTATCTCCTCATCAGGCTAATCACGGTTATTTGACCCGGCTCTTGCCGGGTCTTTTTTTGCCTGCCCAACAGTGATTACCCCCCACGACCATCAGGCACCCTTTCTTTCAGCGAGCAATAATCAGCGGATGCCCGCGCTCCGGGTGCGACTGCACCAACACATCCAGCCCGAACACGGCCTTGAGCGGTTCGGGACGCAAGACCTGCTGCGGCGTATCCAGCGCATGGGGACGGCCATTTTCGAGCAGCAGAATGCGGTCGCAGTAGCGCGCAGCCAGATTCAGATCATGCAGTATCACCAACACTGCCGCGCCGTGATCGGCAAACTCGCGAATCGACTGCAAGGTGGTGTGCTGATGCAGCGGGTCGAGCATGGAGGTCGGCTCGTCGAGCAGCAGGGTCTGCCCCGCCTCGCCCGGCCAGAGCTGCGCCAGTACCCGCGCCAGGTGCACCCGCTGACGCTCGCCACCGGACAGCGCTGTGTAACTGCGCCCGGTCAGATGCCCGACATCGGCGGCCTGCAGCGCGGCGGCAATGATCTGCGCATCGCGTATCCGGCCTGTTTGATGAGGCAAGCGGCCCATGCCGACCACTTCCTCGACGCGAAAGGCAAAATCCAGGGTCGAGGACTGGGGCAGTACGGCCAGGCGCTGGGCCCGCAGCGCCCCCTGCCAATCACTCAGTTCGCGCTGATCAAGCCAGACCCGCCCCTGATCGGGGCGCAACTCACCGCACAAGGCGCCGAGCAGTGTACTTTTACCCGCACCGTTCGGCCCCAGCACACCGAGCACTTCACCCGCCCTGAGCTCAAGATCGATGTCCGTGAGCACGATTTTCCGGCCACGGCGGATCTGCAGATTCTCCACTCGCAGCATCAGGCGCGACCTCGCAGCAGCAAATAGAGAAAGAATGGCGCGCCGATGAACGCGGTCACGATACCGATCGGCAACTCGGCCGGAGCCAGTGCCAAGCGCGCCACCAGGTCGGCAAACAGCAACAGGCTCGCGCCGGCCAGCACCGAAGCCGGAAGCAGTACACGGTGATCGGGACCGGCCAGCAAGCGCACCAGATGCGGCACCACCAACCCGACAAAGCCGATCATTCCCGCCGCCGCCACCGCGGCGCCCACACCCAGCGCGGTACAAAACACCAGTTCGCGCTTGAGCCGCTCGACATTGATCCCCAGATGGCCGGCCTCGGACTCGCCGAGCAACAGCGCATTCAACGCCGCCGCCCGGCGTGGCAACCAGAGCGCCACCGCCACGCTCACCAGTAGCAACGGCCACAACCGCGCATAGCTGGCGCCATTGAGACTGCCCAGGTTCCAGAACGTCAGCGTGCGCAAGGTCGCATCGTCCGCCAGATAGGTGAACAAGCCCACCGCCGAGCCGGCCAGTGCGGTCAGCGCGATACCCGCCAGCAACATGGTCGCCACATTGGTCTGCCCGTTACGCCGGCCGAGGCGATACACCAGTGCCGTCACCCCGAGGCCACCAAGAAACGCAGACAATGACAGCACGTAAGGACCGATCACCTCGGGCAGACCGCCAGACAGCGAGCCGCCAACAATCGCGATCGCCGCACCCAGGGCGGCACCACTGGAGACGCCCACCAGCCCCGGGTCCGCCAGCGGATTGCGGAACAGCCCCTGCATCGCCACGCCGGACAAGGCCAACACACCGCCCACCGCGAGACCCAGCAAGGTGCGCGGCAGGCGAATCTGCCCAAGAATCAGTTCGGCCTGCTCCAGGCCTTCAGCCGCCACCGGCAGGCCGATCAGGCGCATCGCCGCGCGCAAGGTATCGAGCAACGGCAAACTGACCGGCCCCAGCGCCAATGACAGCCAAATGGCGAATACACACAGCAGGCTCAGGCCAATGAACAGCGAACGTGGTTTAACCAGAGTGGTCATTGGGCCGTGGTTGCCTTGGAGGACTCAGCGGGATAGAACCCGGCCGACAGCGTGGCCAGGCTTTGCGGCAAGCGCGGCCCCAGACCGCCTACCAACAGGGTCGGATCCAGCTCCAGGACGCGCCCGGCCTTGGCCGCCGGCGTTGAGGCCAGTATCGGGTTTTCCTTGAACAGCGCCGCTCGGGCGGTGTCGCCAGTCAGTGCGCGATCGGAGAACACCAGCACATCCGGAGTCAGACCGGCCAGCGATTCGACGGAAAACGGCTTGTAGCCTGTATGGGTGGCCAGGTTACGCCCACCCGCCTGCTGCAACAGCCAATCGGCCGCCGTGTCTTTACCGGCGATCAACGGCTTGCCACCCGCATGCCCCAGCAGCAGCACCCCCGGTGCCTTCTGTTTGGCCTGCGCCGCCGCGACCCAGGCCCGCTGCTGCACGATTTGCTGTTGATAACCCTGGAACACCGTCGTGGCCCGGGCTTCGCTGCCGAGCAACCGGCCCAGGTGCTGCAAGTTGCGTTCAAGGGTGGCCAGGTCCGGTTGTGCCGAAAACAACTCGACCTGCACCCCGGCACTGCGAATCTGCGACAACACGGGCGGCGGGCCCATTTCTTCGGTGCCGATCAAAATCTGCGGACGCAGGCTCAGAATGCCCTCGGCCGACAACTGGCGCTGATAGCCGATACTCGGCAAGGTCTTGAGCGATTCAGGGTGCTGGCTGGTAGTGTCGACGCCGACCAGCCTGGACTCACTGCCCAGTGCGCTCACCCATTCCGACAACGCGCCCCCGGCACTGACCCAGCGTTGCGGCAACTCGACCGCTGTGACCCCATGGTTGACCAAAAGTCCGACACAGAGCGCAATGGCGCGGGTACTCAGGCGCATAACAGGGTTTCCTTTGCACAGTTTTCCCGCAGAATCGAGGCATGTTCAGCAACGCGCTCACCACGGGCGGAACCGGCATTTGATAATTGTTACCATTTGCACGTCAAGCACTGACACATTTGCTAATGTGTACTCGCCCACAGCATAGCCGCCAGAGGCCCGCGCCTTCGGCACAAGAGGACAGTCATGAAGTTTCTTTGCACCAGCACCGAGCTGGTCGATGCCAGCAGCCGCGGGTTCGAGATTGATGGCCAGCGGCTGTTTGCCGTGCGCCGCGAAGGTCGGGTCTATGTCTACGAGAACCGCTGCCCCCATCGCGGAGTCGCACTGGAATGGCACCCCGACCAGTTTCTCGACCCGAGCGCCAGCCTGATCCAGTGCGCCACACATGGCGCGCTGTTCCTGATCGAAAGCGGCGAATGCGTGGCTGGCCCTTGCGCCGGCCAGTCACTCAACGCCCTGGCATGCCGGGAAGATACTCAGGGCATCTGGGTGCAGTCTTAAGCGCCGAGCAGCACCTCCAGCCGGCGTTCGACGCGGACTTCTTCAGCGCTCAAACTCACGCCATACGCCAACACCTCGACGCCGGCCGCCTTCGCTTCACGCAGGGCGGCCGCATACCCCGGGTCGATTTCCTCGGCGGGACGCACCGCGTCGATCCCCGTCAGGTTCACGCAATACAGTTGCACCGCGCGAATGCCGTCCCGCGCCAGGCACGCCAATTCGCGCAAGTGCTTGGCTCCTCGCTGGGTCACGGCATCCGGAAACGCCGCGACCGCTGAACCGTCGAAGCCCAGGGTCACGCTTTTGACTTCGACGAAGGCCTGCCCTTGCGGGTAGTCGAGACGAAAATCGATGCGACTGTTCTCCTGGCCGTAGGGCACTTCACGCTTGAGGGCGGTAAAGCCGTCGAGCTCGGTGATCACACCCGCCTTCAGCGCCTCCTCGACCAAGGCATTGGCCCGCGCCGTATTGACACAGGCCAGTCGCCCTTGCGGGGTTTCGCTGATTTCCCAGGTGCCGGGCAATTTACGTTTCGGATCGTTGGAGCGACTGAACCAGACCTCCCCGCCCTCGACCATGCAGTTGAACATCGACCCGGTGTTCGGACAGTGAATCGTGATCATCTCGCCGCCAACGGTTTCGATATCGGCGAGAAAACGCTTGTAACGTCGAATCAGCCGGCCTTTTTCCAGGGGAGGATCGAAGCGCATCAGCCTTGCCAGCTCCGCAGGCCACGGGCAATCCGCTCCACCGCTTCCTGCAGACGCGGCAGGCTTTGGGTGTAGGCGAAACGAACGTGATGACCGGCCTGGTGCCGGCCGAAATCCAGGCCCGGCGTGAACGCGATGTGCTCGGTTTCCAGAAAGTGCCGACAGAAGGCAAACGCATCACCGCCAAAGGCACTGATATCGGCATACAGATAGAACGCGCCTTCCGGTTCCACCGCGATACCGAAGCCCAGCTCACGCAAGGCCGGCAGCAGGAAATCGCGCCGACGCCCGAATTCCGCCCGCCGCTCTTCGAGAATGCTCAAGGTCGCAGGCTCGAAACAGGCCAGGGCCGCATGCTGGGCCATGCTCGGCGCACTGATGTAGAGGTTTTGTGCAAGCTTTTCCAGCTCGCTGATGGCGGCTTGCGGGGCCACCAGCCAACCGAGGCGCCAGCCGGTCATGCCGAAATACTTGGAGAAACTGTTGAGCACAAAGGCACTGTCATCGACTTCCAGCACGCTGACGGCATCGGTGCCGTACGTCAGGCCGTGATAGATCTCATCCACCACCAGATGACCGTTGCGCCCCTTGATCGCAGTGGACAACCCGGCCAGTTCGTCGCGGGTCAGAATCGTGCCGGTCGGGTTGGCGGGCGAGGCCACCAGGGCCCCGACACTGTCGTGGTCCCAGTAACGCTCAACCAGGTCCGGGGTCAGCTGATAACGCACGTCCGGCCCCACGGGAACAAGCTGCGCCGCGCCTTCGACCAGGCGTAGAAAATGACGGTTGCACGGGTAACCCGGATCGGCCAGCAACCAGTGCTTGCCCGGATCCACCAGCAAGGCGCTGGCCAGCAGCAACGCGCCAGAGCCTCCCGGGGTGATCATGATGCGCTGCGGGTCGATGTCCAGCCCGTAACGTTGCTGATAGAAGCCGGAAATGGCCTCGCGCAGCTCGGGAATGCCCCGCGCCGCGGTGTAACGGGTTTTCCCCGCCGTCAGTGCCGCCTGGCCGGCCTTGATGATCGGCTCGGCCGTGGTGAAGTCCGGTTCGCCGATTTCCAGGTGAATGACGTCATGGCCGGCCGCTTGCAACTCATTGGCGCGCGCCAGCAATGCCATGACGTGGAAAGGTTCGATAGCGCGGCTGCGCGCACTGTAGGGCTGGGCCATTAGCCTTCCTTCAACGGGGGTAAAAACCTGATTCTACCCAAGCGCGGGAACAAGCGAGAACCTAATACGGTCACAAAGCCCGGGCTCACTGGCAAGTGAGTGCCTGCACAAGTGTCAGGATTGACTAAAATCAATAATTGATCAGGTCTCCAGAGCCGCCAGACAAGGCTTTGCAACCATTTGCAAACCTTACGGACCGTGGCCTCGGCATCAGGGAGTAGCGCGGTCTGATTTGATCTGGTAAGTTCGCCCGCTTGCAGCCGCAGGGCCGGCAGGTGTCGGTGATGGAGCAATCCTGCGCAATGGATTACAAGAGTAGAGGCGGTCCATTTCATGCCCACCCAAGCAAAGCAGCAGCCAAACCAGTCGATCAGCGGCTTCGAACCCTACAAAGAAGTAAAGGGTGAGGAATACATGGGCAAGCCCATGCGCGATCACTTCACCAAGATCCTGAACAAGTGGAAACAGGACTTGATGCAGGAAGTCGACCGCACTGTTGATCACATGAAAGACGAAGCGGCCAACTTCCCCGACCCGGCCGACCGTGCCAGCCAGGAAGAAGAATTCAGCCTCGAACTGCGCGCCCGCGACCGTGAGCGCAAGTTGATCAAGAAGATCGACAAGACCCTGCAACTGATCGAAGACGAAGAGTACGGTTGGTGCGAGTCGTGCGGCGTCGAGATCGGCATTCGTCGTCTTGAAGCCCGCCCTACCGCCGACATGTGCGTCGATTGCAAGACCCTTGCAGAAATCAAGGAAAAACAAGTCGGCAAATAAGCGTCGATTTGACTCAAGAACGGAGCGTGCGAACGCTCCGTTTTTTGTTTCTGACGGTTTTGCTCCCTCAATGATCAACACGCCCATGACCGCTATCAAGACACCCGCCTACATCGGGCGCTTCGCCCCCACCCCCAGCGGGCACCTGCATTTTGGTTCGCTGGTCGCGGCACTGGCGTCCTACCTCGACGCACGCGCCGCCGGCGGCCGCTGGCTGCTGCGCATGGAAGACCTCGACCCACCCCGGGAAGAACCCGGTGCCCAGACCGCGATCCTCAAGGCCCTGGAAAGCTACGGCTTTGAATGGGACGGCGAGATGGTCCGCCAGAGCGAACGCCACGACGCCTACCTGCAGGTCGTGAACCAACTGTTCAACCACGGCCTGGCCTACGCCTGCACCTGCTCGCGCAAACAACTGGCGCCCTACCACGGGATTTACCCGGGGCTGTGCCGCAACGCCGGCCACGCCCGCGAAGACGCGGCGATCCGCCTGCGGGTTCCAGAGCTTGAGTATCACTTCACCGACCGGGTGCAAGGCGAGTACCGCCAGCACCTGGGCCGCGACGTCGGCGATTTCGTGATTCGCCGCCGCGACGGGCTGTACGCCTATCAACTGGCGGTGGTACTGGACGATGCCTGGCAAGGCGTCACCGACATCGTGCGCGGCGCCGACCTGCTCGACTCCACCCCGCGCCAGCTGTACCTGCAGGAACTGCTGGGCCTGGCGCAACCGCGTTACCTGCACCTGCCATTGATTACCCAGCCGGACGGTAACAAACTCGGCAAATCCTACCGTTCGCCGCCGCTGACCGAAGACCAGGCCACCCCGCTGTTGTTGCGCGCCCTGCGCGCATTGGGACAACAGCCGGACCCGGCACTCGATAGCGCAACGCCCGCCGAGGTGCTCAAGTGGGGAGTCAGGCACTGGGATGCGCTGCTGATTCCCCGCACACTGACACTGCCCGAAGCGCAATTACGCTGACTAAGCTTGCAGGTTGGCGCCCATCCGTTACCATCGCCGCACGTTTTCGGGCACGCACACAATAAAGAGAGGCCGGGATGTACATCTATCGCTTGGTCCTGCTCCTGGTAGTGGGGATCTATCTGTTCTCCCCCGCCATCATGGACTGGTGGATCGACGCTACTGGCGCCTGGTATCGGCCGTACTTGCTGTGGCTGATCCTGATCGTCGTGACCTTCATCCTGCAGAGCCAAAAAGATGCCGATGAGCTTTAGCCTGACCCAGATGATCCTGATCAGCGCCGCGTACCTGGCGGTGCTGTTCGGCGTTGCCTGGGTCAGTGAGCGCGGAATGATCCCGCGAGCGATCATTCGCCACCCGCTGACCTACACCCTGTCACTGGGTGTGTATGCCAGCGCCTGGGCGTTCTACGGCACGGTAGGCCTGGCCTACCAGTACGGCTATGGTTTTCTCTCCAGCTACCTCGGGGTTTCCGGGGCGTTTCTGCTGGCACCGGTGCTGCTGTACCCGATCCTGAAAATCACCCGCACCTATCAGCTGTCGTCGCTGGCCGACCTGTTTGCGTTTCGCTTTCGCAGCACCTGGGCTGGCGCGCTGACCACGATCTTCATGCTGATTGCGGTGCTGCCCCTGCTTGCCCTGCAGATCCAGGCGGTCGCCGACTCCATCGGCATCCTCACCCGCGAGCCCGTACAGCACCGGGTCGCCTTGAGTTTTTGCGCCCTGATCACCCTGTTCACGATTTTCTTCGGCTCGCGGCACATCGCGACCCGGGAGAAACACGAAGGCCTGGTGTTCGCGATTGCCTTTGAGTCGGTCATCAAGCTGATCGCCATTGGCGGCGTCGGCCTGTATGCCTTGTACGGCGTGTTCGACGGCCCGCAACAGCTGGAGCTGTGGCTGCTGCAAAACCAGACCGCCCTCGCCGCCCTGCACACACCGCTGCAAGAAGGTCCTTGGCGCACCCTGCTGCTGGTGTTCTTCGCCTCGGCCATCGTGATGCCGCACATGTACCACATGACCTTCACCGAAAACCTCAACCCGCGCTCGCTGGTCAGTGCGAGCTGGGGCCTGCCGCTGTTCCTGTTGCTGATGAGCCTGGCCGTGCCGTTGATTCTCTGGGCCGGCCTGAAACTGGGCGCCACCACCAACCCGGAGTACTTCACCCTCGGTATCGGCATCGCCGCCAACAACAAGGCGCTGGCCCTGCTGGCCTATGTCGGCGGGTTGTCGGCCGCCAGCGGCCTGATCATCGTCACCACCCTGGCGCTGTCCGGGATGGCCCTGAACCACCTGGTGCTACCGCTGTACCAGCCACCTGCCGAAGGCAACATCTACCGCTGGCTGAAGTGGACCCGCCGGGCGCTGATCGTCGCGATCATCATGGCCGGTTATGGCTTCTACCTGATGCTGGGTGCCGAGCAAGACCTGGCCAATCTGGGCATCGTCGCGTTCGTCGCCACCCTTCAGTTCCTGCCGGGCGTGCTGTCCGTTCTTTACTGGCCGACCGCCAACCGTCGCGGCTTTATCGCCGGATTGATGGCGGGGGTCCTGGTCTGGCTGGTGACCATGCTGTTGCCGCTGGTGGGCAATCTGCAGGGGTTCTACATACCGCTGCTGAACATGATCTATGTGCTCGACGACACCAGCTGGCACATGGCGGCGATTGCCTCGCTGGCCGCCAACGTACTGATATTCACGCTGGTCTCGCTGTTCACCAACGCCAGCACCGAAGAAGCCAGTGCCGCGGAAGCGTGCGCGGTGGACAACGTGCGCCGTCCGCAGCGCCGCGAACTGCACGCTGCCTCACCCCAGGAGTTCGCCACCCAACTGGCCAAGCCCTTGGGCGCCAAGGCCGCGCAAAAAGAAGTCGAGCAAGCCTTGCGCGACCTGTACCTGCCGTTCGATGAGCGTCGCCCCTACGCACTGCGCCGCTTGCGCGACCGGATCGAAGCCAACCTGTCCGGCCTGATGGGTCCCAGTGTTGCCCAGGACATGGTGGAAACCTTCCTGCCGTACAAGGCCGGCGGCGAAAACTACGTCACCGAGGACATTCACTTCATCGAAAGCCGCCTCGAGGATTACCACTCGCGGCTTACCGGCCTTGCCGCCGAGCTCGATGCCCTGCGCCGTTATCACCGCCAGACCTTGCAAGAACTGCCGATGGGTGTGTGTTCGTTGGCCAAGGACCAGGAAATCCTCATGTGGAACAAAGCCATGGAGGAGCTGACCGGGATTGCCGCGCAGCGCGTGGTCGGTTCACGCCTGAGCACCCTGGGCGAGCCCTGGAAAGAACTGCTGCAAGGCTTCATCAACGTGCCGGACGAACACTTGCACAAACAGCACCTGGCCCTCGATGGCCAGACCCGCTGGCTGAACCTGCACAAAGCGGCGATCGATGAGCCCCTCGCGCCCGGCAACAGCGGCCTGGTGTTGCTGGTCGAGGATTTGACCGAAACCCAGATGCTCGAAGACAAACTGGTGCATTCCGAACGCCTGGCGAGCATCGGTCGCCTGGCCGCCGGCGTGGCCCACGAGATCGGCAACCCGATCACCGGTATCGCCTGCCTGGCGCAGAACCTGCGCGAAGAGCGTGAAGAAGACGGCGAAATCACGGAAATCAGTGGGCAAATCATCGAGCAGACCAAGCGCGTGTCACGCATCGTGCAATCCTTGATGAGCTTCGCCCACGCCGGCAGCCACCAGCACAATGACGAACCGGTCTGCCTGGCCGAAGTGGCCCAGGACGCCATTGGCCTGCTGGCCTTGAACCGACGCAACTTCGAAGTCCAGTTCTTTAACCTGTGCGACCCTGAACACTGGGTCGATGGCGACCCGCAACGGCTCGCCCAGGTCCTGATCAACCTGCTGTCCAACGCCCGTGACGCCTCGCCAGCCGGCAGTGCGGTACGGGTCAAGAGCGAAGCCAGCGAACACACGGTCGATCTGATCGTCGAAGACGAAGGCAGCGGCATACCCTCGAGCATCATGGACCGATTGTTCGAACCCTTCTTCACCACCAAGGATCCTGGCGAAGGCACCGGTCTGGGCCTTGCACTGGTCTATTCCATCGTTGAAGAGCATTATGGACAAATCACCATCGACAGCCCGGCTGACACACAAAGCCAACGCGGCACCCGTATCCGGGTGACCTTACCGCGTCATGTCGAAGCGACGTCCGCTGTGAACTGAGACCGTCGAGAGAATCGAATCAATGCCGCACATTTTGATCGTCGAAGACGAAACCATTATCCGCTCCGCCTTGCGCCGCCTGCTGGAACGTAACCAGTACCAGGTCAGCGAAGCCGGTTCAGTGCAGGAAGCACAAGAACGCTTCAGCATTCCCACGTTCGACCTGATTGTCAGTGACCTGCGCCTGCCGGGCGCACCGGGCACCGAGCTGATCAAGCTGGGCCAGGGCACGCCGGTGCTGATCATGACCAGCTACGCCAGCCTGCGCTCGGCGGTCGACTCGATGAAGATGGGCGCGGTGGACTACATCGCCAAGCCTTTCGACCACGACGAAATGCTCCAGGCCGTCGCACGCATTCTGCGTGACCGACAAACCGCCCAGATCACGACCGGTGAACGCCCGGCTGGCAAAGCGGTCAATGGCAGCGACAAGCCCGGGGTCGACGCCAGCAACGGCGAGATCGGCATCATCGGTTCCTGCCCGCCCATGCAGGACCTGTACGGCAAAATCCGCAAAGTGGCGCCGACGGACTCCAATGTGCTGATCCAGGGTGAATCCGGTACCGGCAAGGAGCTGGTCGCCCGCGCCCTGCACAACTTGTCCAGGCGCGCCAAGGCACCGATGATTTCGGTGAACTGCGCGGCCATTCCGGAAAGCCTGATCGAGTCCGAACTGTTCGGCCACGAGAAAGGCGCCTTTACCGGTGCCAGCGCCGGTCGCGCAGGCCTGGTGGAAGCCGCGGACGGTGGCACCCTGTTCCTCGACGAGATCGGCGAATTGCCACTGGAAGCCCAGGCTCGCTTGCTGCGCGTACTGCAGGAAGGCGAGATCCGCCGCGTCGGTTCGGTTCAATCGCAGAAGGTCGACGTCCGCCTGATCGCGGCGACGCACCGCGACCTCAAGAGCCTGGCCAAGATCGGCCAGTTCCGTGAAGACCTGTATTACCGTCTCCACGTAATCGCCCTGAAACTGCCGGCCTTGCGTGAGCGCGGCGCCGACGTCAACGAAATCGCCAATGCCTTCCTCGCGCGCCAAAGCGCACGGGTCAATCGCAGCGACCTGAAGTTCGCACCCGACGCCGAGCAGGCGATTCGTCACTACAGCTGGCCAGGTAACGTGCGCGAACTGGAGAACGCTGTCGAGCGTGCGGTGATTCTGTGTGAAAGCCCGGAGATTTCTGCCGAGCTGCTGGGCATCGACATCGAGCTCGGTGACCTGGAAGAAGACGAATTCATCGGATTGGCACCGCAACAGGGCAGTGCCACCAACACCAGTCACGAACCCACCGAAGACCTGTCGCTGGAAGACTACTTCCAGCACTTCGTGCTCGAACACCAGGACCACATGACCGAAACCGAGCTGGCTCGCAAACTCGGGGTCAGCCGTAAATGCCTGTGGGAACGTCGCCAGCGCCTGGGTATCCCACGGCGCAAGACCGGTGTAGCCAGCGAGAGCTGAATGTCACCTGTCGAATGTGCAAGTAACACCTGAACATGTGAAAAAACTGTTACCGCAGCTTTTTTCGTAACAGAAGCCGGGGCTTACGGTAACGAAGCCCCGGTTTTTTTTGCCTGAAACAATGCGCAAAACCCTCCTAACCCCTTGTTTTGCTGGGGATCACAAAAGTTGGCACGGCTCCTGCTATATGTCTGGTACAAGAACAATAACAAGCAATGCACAAGACAATAAAAATAAGACGAATCGACTCACGCACAATAAAAACAAGACGGCGAGAGGCGTAGCTAACTGATTCTTTTGGAGAGGCGTTGTATTTGGGGCTTGCCCCACAACCAGGCCGAGAACAACAAAAACTGCCCTAAGGCAGAGCCTGAACTGGTTGGATCACATCGATCATTGCAACACAGCGATCAAAGCAATCCGTTTGCTCTTGGCTCCCGATTGGGAGGGTCATGAAGGGAAAACCTCATGACAAGGGCGCGACACAAAAACAAGAAGCCCGAAACCAATAATAAAAATAGAGCACGCAACTACTTCTTGGGGAGCTTCGGCTCCCCTTGTGGTTTCTGTGGTTTCTGTAGCGTCCGCGATTCACCCCCCTTCCCCCCCTGCGTTTTACCTTTGTCGCCATAGCCTGCAGCTCATATCTGCTGTGTCCTACACCATCCCTCGACTAAATGCTAGAATCCCCGCCCATCATGCGGTCATTCTTCGTTATGGCCGAACATTCCTTCAAACAGTGCATCCCATGCTGAAGAAGCTGTTCCAGTCATTCCGTTCTCCCTTGCGTCGTACGCAACACATTCGTAGCACGCCTGAAGTCCTCAACAGCGGCCAACATTCGCTGCAAAAGGCCCAGTTCAGCCGTTATGCGGTGAACATCGTCGAACGCTTGCAGAACGCCGGGTACCAGGCTTATCTGGTCGGCGGCTGCGTGCGCGACATGCTGCTCAACATCACCCCCAAGGATTTCGACGTCGCCACCAGCGCCACGCCGGAACAGGTCCGCGCCGAGTTTCGCAACGCACGGATCATTGGCCGCCGCTTCAAGCTGGTGCACATCCACTTTGGCCGCGAAATCATCGAGGTCGCGACCTTCCGCGCCAATCACCCGCAAAACGACGAAGAGGAAGACAGCAACCAGTCCTCGCGTAACGAAAGCGGGCGCATTCTGCGCGACAACGTATACGGCACCCTGGAAGAAGACGCGCAACGCCGCGACTTCACCATCAATGCCCTGTATTACGACCCGGTCAGCGAGCGCATTCTCGATTACGCCAACGGCGTACACGACATCCGCAACCGCCTGATCCGCCTGATCGGCGACCCGACCCAGCGCTACCAGGAAGACCCGGTGCGCATGCTGCGAGCCGTGCGCTTTGCCGCCAAGCTCGACTTCGGCATCGAGAAGCACAGCGCCCTGCCGATCCGCGGCCTGGCACCAATGTTGCGCGAGATCCCGTCGGCCCGCTTGTTCGAAGAAGTATTGAAGTTGTTCCTCTCGGGGCATGCGGCCGATACCTTCGAGATGCTGGTCGACCTGCAATTGTTCGATCCCTTGTTCCCGGCCAGCGCCGAAGCACTGGAACACAATCCGACCTATACCCACACCCTGATCAGTGAAGCGCTGATCAACACCGACCTGCGGATCAAGCAGAACAAGCCGGTGACCCCTGCCTTCCTGTTCGCCGCCCTCCTGTGGCCAGCCCTGCCAGCCCGCGTACTGCGCCTGCAGGACCGTGGCATGCCGCCGATTCCGGCGATGCAGGAAGCCGCCCACGAACTGATCAGCGAGCAGTGCCAGCGTATTGCGATTCCCAAGCGCTTCACCCTGCCGATCCGCGAGATCTGGGACATGCAGGAACGCTTGCCACGTCGCAGCGGCAAACGCGCCGATCTGCTGCTGGACAATCCGCGCTTCCGCGCCGGCTACGACTTCCTGCTGCTGCGCGAAAGCGCCGGCGAGCCGACCGACGGCCTGGGCGAGTGGTGGACGGACTATCAGGACGCCAACGAGAGTGAGCGTCGCGACATGATTCGCGACCTCAGCGGCAAGGACGAGGGCGCCAGCGGTGCACCGCGCAAACGTCGCCGCAGCGGTGGCGCCAAGCGCAAACGTGCCGCAGGTAGCACTAACTCGTCAGGCGAGTAAGTCGATGGAACGCATCTACATAGGCATGGGCAGCAACCTCGCAGCCCCCGCTGAACAGTTGCGCAGCGCTGTTGAAGCGCTGGCGCAATTGCCCCGGACAACGCTGGCCGGGGTCTCGACCTTCTATCAGAGTGACTCCTTGCTGCCTGGCCAACCGCGCTATACCAACGCGGTAGCCGCGCTGGACAGCCTGCTGGCGCCGCTTGAACTGCTCGACGCGCTGCAAGCCATCGAAAACGATCAGGGCCGCGAGCGCCTCGAACGCTGGGGGCCGCGCACGCTGGACCTGGATATTCTGCTGTTCGGCGATCGCCTGATCGACGAACCACGCCTCAAGGTGCCCCATTACCACCTGCAGGAACGGGCCTTTGTCCTCTACCCGCTGGCCGAACTGGCGCCCGCCGATCTGCAACTGGCAGATGGCCGTCTGTTACGCGACCTGCTGGCGGCCTGCCCGTTCGTCGGGCTGGAGCGCACCTCCAGTCTGTAGGAGCACTGCCCCTACAGGCCGAGGGTACTGCGACGGTTTCTGCTGAATCGCATCAGTAACGCCGGTAACACCCAGGCAGTAACCTTGCGGTAACACATCCAATTGACTTCCCGAGTTCTCCTCACGACTATAGGCGTCCCGCTGCCGCCAACACGGCACTAAAGGGCGCCATCCAGGCTTTTCAAGCACGACAAAAGACCGTGCGCCTGAGTAAATGAAGAATCACGCGCGTTACTCGCAGTAGTTTTCCAAGCGCCTGAATGAGGATCCTTTACATGCCAGCTATTACCCTCACCACCCTGCAGAGCCTCAAGCAGAAAGGTGAAAAGATCAGCATGCTGACCTGCTATGACGCTACCTTCGCTCACGCCTGCAATGAAGCCGGCGTTGACGTGTTACTGGTGGGCGACTCCCTCGGCATGGTATTGCAGGGACATGACAGCACCCTGCCCGTGACCACCGCCGAAATGGCGTACCACGTCGCGGCAGTCAAGCGCGGTAACACCGATGCCTTGATCCTCGCGGACCTGCCGTTCATGGCCTATGCCACCAATGAGCAAGCCATGGTCAACAGCGCCCTGTTGATGCAGGCCGGCGCGCACATGGTCAAAGTCGAAGGCGCGTTGTGGCTGGCCGACTCGATTCGCCTGCTGGCCGAACGCGGTATTCCAGTCTGTGCCCACATGGGGCTGACCCCACAGTCGGTGAACATTCTGGGCGGCTATAAAGTCCAGGGCCGCAATGAAAACCAGGCACGGCAGATGCGTGCCGACGCCATCGCGCTGGAACAGGCCGGCGCGGCGATGCTGCTGCTCGAATGCGTACCGAGCGAGCTGGCCGCAGAAATCACCCAGGCCGTGAAGATCCCCGTGATCGGCATCGGTGCCGGCAACGCCACCGACGGCCAGGTCCTGGTCCTGCACGACATGCTGGGCTTGTCGCTCACCGGTCGCGCGCCCAAGTTCGTGAAAAACTTCATGGCAGGCCAGAACAGCATCCAGGCGGCCCTGAGCGCCTACGTCAGCGAAGTCAAAGCCGCGACCTTCCCGGGCGCTGAACACGGATTCTCGGCATGAACACCGTCAAGACCGTACGCGAACTGCGTGCCGCCGTAGCCCGCGCCCGCAGCGAAGGCAAACGCATCGGCTTCGTGCCAACCATGGGCAACCTGCACAGCGGTCACGTTGCACTGGTGACCAAGGCCGCCCAGCGGGTGGATTTCGTGGTGGCGAGCATTTTCGTCAACCCGCTGCAGTTCGGCGCTGGCGAAGACCTCGACAAGTACCCGCGAACCCTCGCCGCCGACCAGGAGCAACTGCTCCAGGCTGGCTGCCACCTGCTGTTCGCGCCAAGCGTCGAAGAAATGTACCCAGACGGCATGGCCGGCCAGACCCGCGTCAGCGTTCCACAGCTGGCTGAAGGCCTGTGCGGCGCCAGCCGTCCCGGGCATTTCGAAGGCGTGGCGACCGTGGTCAGCAAACTGTTCAACATGGTCCAGCCGGACCTGGCGGTCTTCGGTCAGAAAGACTACCAGCAGCTGGCGGTGATTCGTGCCCTGGTTCATGACCTGAACATGCCGATCCAGATCATCGGCGAACCGACCGTACGGGCCGCCGATGGCTTGGCGCTGTCTTCGCGCAATGGCTTCCTCAGCCAAGAGCAACGTACCGTCGCGCCCGTGGTGTATCGCACGCTGAGTGAAATCGCCGAGGCCATCAAGCACGGTGAACGGGATTACCCGGCACTGCTGGCCGGGAAAGTCGAGCAGTTGCAGGCCGCCGGTTTGCGCCCTGACTACCTGGAAATCCGCCATGGGCTGACCCTGCGTCCGGCCACGGCGCAGGATCGCGACCTGGTCATTCTGGTGGCCGCCTTCCTGGGCACCACCCGACTGATCGACAACCTGCACCTGAACCTCGACTTACCTGCCTGAACACGGCAAGACAACGGTGGGATGTACCCGTGCCAAGGGGGCCGCGCGCCCTCCTGGCACAACGCACCCGCTGTATTGCCGGCCGCAAAGGCTTCGGGCAAACTGCCCGCCGTTCGGATCAGCCCAAGGAATCACTCATGCACGCCATCATGCTCAAGGCCAAGCTCCATCGCGCCGAAGTTACCCACGCTGTGCTCGACTACGAAGGCTCTTGCGCCATCGACGGCGAGTGGCTGGACTTGTCCGGGATCCGTGAATACGAACAGATCCAGATCTACAACGTCGACAACGGCGAGCGCTTCACCACCTACGCCATTCGTGGCGAAGAAGGCTCGCGCATGATCTCGGTCAACGGTGCCGCGGCGCACAAGGCCAAGGTCGGCGACCGGGTGATCATCTGCGCCTACGCGCATTACAGCGAAGCCGAGCTGCTGGATTTCAAGCCACGCATGCTCTACATGGCGCCAGGCAATGAACTGAGCCACACCAGCAACGCCATCCCGGTCCAGGTCGCCTGAACCCTCCCCCGTACTCTGCACACAGAAAATCCGTCCGACACTCCGATACGCCGGTACAAAATGGTACCGGTCGCGGGTCGGACAACGCCAAGACAGATCTTGCGCCAAGGTTTACTGTTAGCGCCCTGCACTATTTAATCGTTTATTCGCAGTTTGACCGGACAATGCCTGCCTTCGGACAGCACATTCCGGGTTTTTCAGTGTCCTAAAGGCAGTTCAAGTAAAAGGAAACCCGCAGCGATGGCGTATTACCGCACTCCTCAAGACGTTACCGCTCTGCCAGCCTGGCAGGCGCTGAATGATCACCGCCAGGCCATGCAGGATTTCAGCATGCGCGAAGCGTTCAATGCCGATCCGCAGCGTTTCACGCAATTCACCCTCAGCAGCTGTGGATTGTTTCTGGATTATTCGAAAAACCTGATCACCGCCGAAACGCGCAACCTGCTGGTGGGCCTGGCGAACGAAGTAGGCCTGCAGGACGCGATCAAGGCATTGTTCAGCGGCGAGATCGTCAACGCCTCCGAAGGCCGTCCGGCCCTGCACACCGCCCTGCGTCGCCCGGTGGGCGACAAGTTGTCGGTCAACGGCGTCAACGTGATGCCGGACGTGCACAAGGTACTGAACCAGATCACCGATCTGGTCGGCCGCATTCATGACGGTCTGTGGCGTGGCTACACCGAGAAGCCGATCACCGACGTGGTGAACATCGGCATCGGTGGCTCGTTCCTCGGCCCCGAACTGGTCTCCGAAGCGCTGCTGTCCTACGCCCAGAAAGGCGTGCGCTGCCACTACCTGGCGAACATCGACGGCAGTGAATTCCACGAGCTGACCCTGAAGCTGCGGGCCGAGACCACGCTGTTCATTGTTTCCTCAAAGTCTTTCAATACCCTCGAAACCCTGAAAAACGCCCAGGCCGCACGTGCCTGGTACCTGGCTCAGGGTGGCTCGGAAGCCGAGCTGTATCGCCACTTCATCGCCGTATCGAGCAACAACGCCGCCGCCGTGGCCTTCGGTATCCGCGAAGAGAACATCTTCCCGATGTGGGACTGGGTCGGCGGGCGTTACTCGCTGTGGTCGGCCATCGGCCTGCCGATTGCCCTGGCCATTGGCATGTCCAACTTCAAGGAACTGCTGTCCGGCGCCTACACCATGGACCAGCACTTCCAGACGGCTCCGTTCGAACAGAACATGCCGGTGCTGATGGCCTTGCTGGGTGTGTGGTACGGCAATTTCTGGGGCGCGCAAAGTCACGCGATCCTGCCGTACGACCACTACCTGCGCAACATCACCAAGCACTTGCAGCAACTGGACATGGAATCCAACGGCAAGAGCGTGCGCCAGGACGGCACACCGGTCTCCACCGATACCGGTCCGGTGATCTGGGGTGGCGTGGGCTGCAACGGCCAGCACGCCTATCACCAGTTGCTGCACCAGGGCACCCAGTTGATCCCGGCTGACTTCATTGTGCCTATCGTCAGCTTCAACCCGGTGTCCGACCACCACCAGTGGCTGTATGCCAACTGCCTGTCGCAAAGCCAGGCCCTGATGCTGGGCAAAACCCGCAGCGAGGCCGAAGCAGAACTGCGTGACAAGGGCATGAGCGACGCCGACGTGCAGAAACTGGCCGCACACAAGGTGATCCCGGGCAACCGTCCGAGCAACACCCTGGTGCTTGAGCGCATCAGCCCGCGCCGCCTGGGTGCGCTGGTGGCCCTGTATGAGCACAAGGTGTTTGTGCAAAGCGTGGTCTGGGGCATCAATGCCTTTGACCAGTGGGGCGTGGAATTGGGCAAAGAACTGGGTAAAGGCGTCTACAACCGTCTGGTGGGCAGCGACGAAGCGCCTGCCGATGATGCGTCCACCCAAGGCCTGATCAACTACTTCCGTGGTCGTCACCGCGGCTGATCCAGCGCCGAACCCTGTGGGAGAGAGCCGGGCGGCGTTCCGCCTGCTCGCTCCCACACTGGATCCATGTACAACTTGAACCCGATAGTCACTCGGCGCATCTTTATTCCTTGTCGCAAAACAAGAATAAGGAGCCGTCATGTTCGATATCAGCACCTTCCCCATCGCCGATGCCGTCCGCCGGGCTGCACAGCTGAGTCAGGACGACTATCAGCGCCTGTACCGCCAATCCATCGAGCAACCCGACACCTTCTGGGCCGAACAGGCCAGGCGCTTCCTCGACTGGACCAGCCCCTGGCAAACCGTTCAGCAATCAGACATCAGGACCGGCAAGGCCCAGTGGTTCGCCGGCGGCCAGCTTAACGTCAGCTACAACTGCATTGACCGCCACCTGGCCAAACGCAGCGAACAGACCGCGATCATCTGGGAAGGCGACGATCCGGCCGAATCGGTGCATATCACCTACCAGAAACTGCATCACTGCGTTTGCCGCCTGGCCAACGTGCTGAAAAGCCGTGGCGTGAAGAAAGGCGACCGGGTGTGCATCTACATGCCGATGATCCCGGAGGCCGCCTATGCCATGCTCGCCTGCGCGCGCATTGGCGCGGTACATTCAGTCGTCTTCGGCGGGTTTTCTCCCGACTCCCTGCGCGACCGGATCCTTGATGCCGATTGCCGCACCGTGATTACCGCTGACGAAGGGGTGCGTGGCGGTAAATATGTACCGCTCAAACAGAACGTCGATAACGCCCTGCTCAGTTGCCCGGCGGTCAGCACCGTCATCGTGGTTGAACGCACCCAGCGCGAGGTCAATTGGGTCGAGGGGCGCGACCTCTGGTATCACCAGGCGCTGCGCGATGTCAGCGGCCATTGCCCGCCCGAGCCGATGGACGCCGAAGACCCGCTGTTCATCCTCTACACCTCCGGCAGCACCGGCAAACCCAAGGGAGTGCTGCACACCACCGGTGGTTACCTGCTGCAAGCGGCGATGACGTTCAAGTACGTGCTCGACTACCGCGACGGTGAAGTGTTCTGGTGCACCGCCGACGTTGGCTGGGTCACGGGGCACAGCTACATCGTCTACGGCCCGCTGGCCAACGGTGCCACCACGTTGATCTTCGAAGGCGTGCCGAGCTACCCGAGTACCTCGCGCTTCTGGCAAGTCATCGACAAGCACAAAGTGAACATCTTCTACACCGCCCCGACCGCCCTGCGCGCATTGATGCGTGAAGGCCCTGAGCCGTTGAAAGAAACTTCCCGCGCCAGCCTCAGACTGCTCGGCACCGTCGGTGAGCCGATCAACCCGGAAGCCTGGGAGTGGTACTTCAATGCGGTGGGCGAGCAGCGTTGTCCGATCGTCGATACCTGGTGGCAGACCGAAACCGGCGGCATCATGCTCAGCCCCTTGGTCAGCACACAGCGGATCAAACCCGGCTGCGCGACCCAGCCGATGTTCGGCGTGCAACCGGTGCTGCTCGACGAGCAAGGCAAGGAAATCAGCGGCCCCGGCAGCGGCGTGCTGGCGTTGAAATCCAGCTGGCCGGCGCAGATCCGTAGCGTCTATGGCGACCCGCAACGGATGGTCGATACCTATTTCAAACCTTACCCCGGCTACTATTTCACCGGCGACGGTGCCCGCCGCGACGAGGATGGCGATTACTGGATCACCGGACGCATCGATGACGTGATCAACGTTTCCGGCCACCGCATCGGCACGGCCGAGGTCGAAAGCGCGCTGGTGCTGCACGACAGCATCGCCGAAGCCGCGGTGGTCGGTTACCCCCACGATGTCAAAGGCCAGGGCATCTATGCCTTCGTCACCCCGATGAACGGCACCGAACCGGACGAGGCCCTGAAAAAAGAACTGCTGGCCTACGTCAGCAAGGAAATCGGCAGTTTCGCCAAACCGGACCTGATCCAGTGGGCGCCAGCCTTGCCGAAAACCCGCTCGGGCAAGATCATGCGGCGTATCCTGCGCAAGATCGCCTGCAATGAGCTCGACAGCCTCGGCGACACCTCGACCCTGGCCGATCCAAGCGTGGTCGAGGGGTTGATCGACAAGCGCCTGAACCAGTAATCCACGCGCGGCCAGCAATGGTCGCGCCTTCTTTCTATCACTGAGTCGCCATGGAATTCATTCGTACCCGCATCGAAACCCAGATCATGAGCCTGAGCGGTCTTTCCCTGGGCAAACTCGACCTGGAGAACCCCAAGGGCGACCCCGGCCTCTTCGGTCCCGACTCGGTCAGCTGGCAGGTACACGGTGATTTCAGCAGCATGCTCATCGGCGGCATCAGTGCCTTGATGCTGCAGGCCCTGCACCCACTGGCCCTGGCCGGCGTCTGGGATCACTCGAACTTTCGCGAGGACATGCTCGGCCGCCTGCGCCGCACCGGGCAATTCATCTCCGGCACCACCTTCGGCTCGCGACAGGACGCCGACTGGCTGATCGAGAAAGTCCGTACCATTCACCTGCAAGTGACCGGCACCGCGCCCGATGGCCGACCCTACGCCGCCAGCGATCCCGACCTGCTGACCTGGGTGCATGTGGCCGAGGTCAGCAACTTCCTCGCCGCCCATTTGCGTTATCGCAACCCACAGCTTTCAGCCGCTGACCAGGACCGCTACTACGCTGAAATCGCCTTGATCGCCGAGCGCCTGGGCGCCCGCGATGTACCGCGCTCGCGCCGCGAAGTCGCCGACTACCTTGAACGAATCCGCCCGCAGTTATTGTGCGATGAACGCAGCCGCGAGGTGTTGCGCCTGCTGTTGAACGCCCCGTCCCCCAGCCGTCTGGCCAAGCCCTTTGGCGGGCTGATGATGCAGGCCGGGATCGACCTGCTGCCTGATTGGGCCAGTACCATGCTGGGTGTCAGTCAGAGCCCCATCCAGCGCAAGCTGATACGCGCCAGCGTCAACCGCAGCGCGCCGATGCTGCGCTGGGCCGTGCGCAACGGTTCGATACAACGGGCCAGGCGGAGAATGGGCCTGTCAGGCTGAGCCCTTGACCCATCAGCCGGGGTACTTTCAGATCGATCCCGGCCGTAGATTTTACGGGCGCTGCTCGCCCGAACGGGAGCAAGCTCCCTCGCCACAGGGGAACGATCAGCGACAAGTGCTTCAGCGTCCAAGCTGTTAAACTCTCGCGCCAAATTCCCCAGCAAGGCGCTTCGCATGTCTTCCTTGAATCAGGCGCTGCGCGCCGCCCTCGATCATCGCCAAGACTTGCTCGCCGAACTGCACGCGCAAGGCACGGACTGCTACCGCCTGTTCCATGGCAGCCAGGAAGGCGCTGGCGGCCTGACCATCGACCGTTACGGCCCGCAACTGCTGGTGCAAAGTTTTCACCAGTCGCTGGAGCGCGAAACGCTGTTGCAACTGCACGAAGCCATCAATCAACACCTGGGCCTCGACTTGCTGCTGGTCTATAACGACCGTTCCCGGGGCAACTCGCGGATCGACCGTGAAGACACGGTTTATCGTGCCGACGAAGCCGCCCTTGCCGACCAGATCGGCCACGAATGGGGTCTGAACTACCGAGTTCGCGGCCGCCATGCCGGGCAGGACCCTCTGTTGTTTCTCGACCTGCGCAACGCCCGTGGCTGGGTCAAGGAACACAGTGCCGGCAAAAGCGTACTGAACCTGTTTGCCTACACCTGCGGCGTTGGCCTGAGCGCCGCGGCCGGCGGTGCGCGTGAAGTGTGCAACCTGGATTTCGCCGAGGGTAATCTGGCGGTCGGCCGTGAGAACGGCCTGCTCAATCCGCAACTGCCCACCATGCAGTTCGTGCAGTCCGACTACTTTCCAGCCATCCGCCAGCTCGCCGGCTTGCCCATCAGCCAGCGGCGCGGGCAAAAGCTGCCCAGCTACCCGCGCCTGGAGCAACGCCAATATGACCTGGTGCTGCTCGACCCGCCGGCATGGGCCAAAAGCGCATTCGGCACGGTTGACCTGCTGCGCGACTATCAGAGCCTGCTCAAACCGGCCTTGCTGGCCACGGCCGAAGATGGTGTGCTGATCTGCTGCAACAACCTGGCAAAAGTCAGCATGGACGATTGGCGCGAGCAGGTGCTGCGCTGCGCGGAAAAAGCCGGGCGCCCCGTGCGCGACTGGAAGGTGCTGACACCGGGTAGCGACTTTCCATCAATGGACCAGCAACCACCGCTCAAGACCCTGATTTTGCAGCTGTGAAATCCCCGGCAAAATCTGAACATTGCTGATCAAGGTCATTGCTTTGGAACCAGAGTCGCATGCCATACTCCAAGGCACTTCCGATTCAGACAGATGAAGCCACACATGCCCAAAGGATTGATTCGCGCCATCGGCGCCTTGTTGACTGCTCTGGCCCTCTACAGCTTGCTGGGTTTTCTGATTTTGCCGGGCATCGCCCTGCGGGTCGCCAATCAGCAATTGGCCCACTACGCAACGGTGCCCGCGAGCATCCAGCGGATCGAACTCAACCCCTTCAGCCTTGAGCTGACCGTGTGGGGCTTGAACATCGGGGAACCCGGCAACGAGCAAGTCGGGTTCGAGCGTTTGTACGCCGACCTGCAACTCGACAGCCTCTGGACCCGCGCTGTGCACCTGGCTGACGTGCAACTGGACAAGCCGAAGACCGCGCTCCTGTTCAGCAAGGACGGCGGCCTGAACCTCACCCAACTGTTCAAGTTGCCGGTCAGTGAGCCGACACCCGCCGACCCGGATGCCCAGCCTTTTCCGCTGCGCATCGACCGCATCGACCTGAACCGCGGCTATGTGCACTTCCAGGATCTGCGCCCCAGCGAGCCGATCGAGTTCATCTACGACAAACTTGATTTCGAGCTCAAACACCTCAGTACCCTGCCCGACGACAACGCCGACATGAATCTGGTTGCCATCGGCCCGGCGGGGGGCAAGGTGGAGTGGACCGGCAACATCAGCCTGGTGCCCATCGCCTCGCAAGGCAACCTGAAAATCACCGACGGCAAGATGAAGTCCTTCTGGCCCTATGTCCGAGATGCGCTGCCGCTGGTCCTTGAAGACGGCGTCCTCAGCCTGAGCACCGACTACACGCTCAACCTGGCCAAGGAAACCGAGTTGCTGCTGAGCAATGCCTCGGTCAATGTCGCCCCCTTTGCCATGAAGACTCCGGATGGTCGACCGCTGGTGCGCCTGGAGCGCCTGGACGTCAGTGAAACCACCGTCGACCTGGCCAAACAGCAAGTGGTCGTTGGCAAGATCCGCAGCCAGAAACTCGAAACCTGGGCCGCCCGCGAAGCCGATGGCCAACTCGACTGGCAGAAACTCTTTGCCAGTCAACCGGCCAAGCCTGCGGTAAAAGCCCAGGCCAGCAGCGCTCCGGCGACCGTCGACGCACCGGCACCCGCAGCAACACCGGAGCCTGTCGCGCCGAGCAAACCCTGGCAGGTGCTGCTCAAGGATGTTGAGTTGCGCAACTATCAGGTGCATCTGGCCGATCGCCAGGCAACACCTGCGGTCGCGCTGGAACTGGGCCCGCTGAACCTGGACCTGAAGAACTTCGATAGCCTCAATGGCTCGCCCTTTACCCTCAAGCTCGACACCGGCCTGGGCAAGCAAGGCAAGCTGATGGCTGAGGGCGAGGTCAACCTGGCGCCCATCAGCGCTCAGCTCAAGGTCAAGACCCAGGACATCGACCTGCGTGTCGCCCAGTCCTACATCAACCCGTTCATTCTCCTGGAACTGCGTTCCGGGATGCTCGGCAGCGACCTGGCCGTCAACCTGAAAAGCACTGAGCCCCTGGCGTTCAACGTCACCGGCAAGGCCCAGGTCGATCAGTTGCACACCCTCGACACCTTGAAGTCCCGCGACTTTCTCAAATGGCAGAAAGTCATGGTCGAAGGTCTGAACTACCAGCATGGCGACAGCCTGTCGATCGACCGGATCAACCTGCAGCAACCCTATGCGCGCTTCATGATCAACGAAGACCGCACCACCAACATCGATGACCTGCTGATCCCGCAACCGGCCGACAGCGGCGCCAAGACCGGCGCGGCGAAACCCGCCGCGAGCAAGGACAAGCCGCTGGGCATCCACATCGGCGGCATTGCGATCAACGACGGCTCGGCCAACTTCGCCGACTTCAGCCTGACGCCCAACTTCGCCACCGCCATCCAGCAACTCAACGGCCAGATCGGCACCATCGACAGTCGCCAGGCCAAACCTGCCAGCGTTGACGTCAAAGGCAAGGTGGACCGCTACGCCCCGGTGACCATCAAGGGTAGCGTCAACCCGTTCGACCCGATGGCGGCACTGGATATTGCCACCAGTTTCAAACGGGTCGAACTGACCACCCTGACGCCCTACTCCGGCAAATTCGCCGGCTACCGGATCCGCAAGGGCCGGCTCAACCTCGACCTGCATTACCTGATCACCAAGGGCCAGCTCAAGGCAGAGAACAAAGTGGTGGTCGAACAGCTGGAACTGGGTGAGAAAGTCGACAGCCCGGACGCCGTGAGCCTGCCGCTGAAACTGGCGGTCGCCCTGCTCAAGGATGTCGACGGCAAGATCTCCATCGAACTTCCAGTCACCGGCGACCTGAACAACCCACAATTCAGCGTGATGCCGATTGTCTGGCAAACCCTGCGCAACCTGATCGTGAAGGCCGCCGCAGCCCCCTTCAAGCTCATCGGCGGGCTGGTTGCCGGTGGCGGTTCCGAGGACCTGGGCACCGTTTCGTTCGCACCAGGTTCCAGCGAGCTGAGCAAAGACGCCGAAGGCGCACTGGTCAAACTGGCCAGCGCACTCAAGGAACGCCCGGCCCTGCGCTTGGAAATCGAAGGCACCGCCGCACAAAGCAGCGACGGCCCATTGATTGCCGAGCAACGACTGGAGCGCGAGTACCAGTACACTTACTACAAAATACTCCAGCGTCGCGGCGACAAAGTGCCCGCCCAGGCCTCATTGCTGGAAGTCCCCGAGAGTGAAAAAACGCCACTGCTGGAAGGCATTTACCGCATCCGTCTGAAAACCCAGCCACCGGCCGAATGGAAGGATCTGGGCAAGGAAGAGCGTGCGGCGAAAATGCGTGAAGGGGTGATCAACTTCTGGGCTTCCAGCGACGTGCTCTTGCGCCAACTGGGCCAGGACCGCGCCAGCAGCATCAAGGACTACCTGGTGGACAAAGGCCAACTGGCCGATGACCGGGTGTACTTCATTGATGCCAACCTGGGTCAGGCCCAGAGCGATGGCCGGGTCATCACACCGATGCATCTGGACGCCGAGTAAGGGCACCGGCTCAGTGCCCCTCCCCAAAAGAACAGGCCCCGACATGCATGCCGGGGCCTGTAATGAGCACAGCCTGTGGGCTGAGAGTTGCGACAAGCGTATGGCTCGGCCCGCTTGTCGCGTCTTCTCCCGGTCCAGGCGAGAAGCCTTGCCTGTTACTGGGTTTTCAGGCCGTCAGCCGATACGGCCATGACGCCCTTGATGCTCTTGGTGATGTTCACCGCGGTGGTTTTCTGGGCGGCGGTGAGTGCGACAGTCGAGGACAATGACACGACCCCCTTGTTGGTTTCGACTTTGATGTCGGTGCCCGGAATGCCTTTCTCGGTGATCAGATCGCTTTTGACTTTGGTCGTGATCCAGGTATCGGAAGTAGCTTCGGCAGCTTTATCCATCTCTCCGGCCGCCAGCGTCATGGGTGACTGGGTGGTTTGAGTGGTCTGCGCAAAAGCAGCGTTGGCCATGGTCAGGGTCAGAGCGGTAGCCGTTGCAGCAGCGATAGCGAACTTCTTCATACGAGTAACTCCTGTTAACCAGAAAGTCTGCTGTGTGCATTCCCAGCAGGGTTAACAAGGATAGTGCGAAGGTTGTGCCAACGCCTGATCAACAGTTAAAACCTTATAAATCAATTAGTTACAAAAAATCCAACACCCCCGAAATCATGCAATTTGCATGACCCGGGTATTCTCGACATGCAAGTTGCCGGTTTTATCGCAGGACCAAGACCATGAACCCGTCGAAGTCTCATGTTCCCATCGCCCCTTCAAAAATGCCTCGTCATTTCAGGCAAGGCATCTCGAAAAACGCTCAGGCACTCAGGTGTCGCTGGCGGTACAGCCTTTAGGTGAATAGTCCGACCCAACCGTGGTCACGCAGGTCCAGCCACCGTCTTGCGTACGCGACAGGGTGATGGTTTTACTCAGCACCGCCCCCGGCGCACTGACAATCGTGCAGCCGATACTGCCAGCGCCAGTGGATGCGGTACCTGAAGCGGTGATGGCGCAGTTACTGGTGCTGGCCCGACCACCGAGCCGCTCCAGTGTCGGGTCATCGCCCTGGTTGATCACGTCCTCAAAGGGCACCTTCAGTGCCGAAATCTCGGCCAGCCCGGCAGTGACCTTGGTACGCGCCTGATACTTGGAGTACATCGGCAAGGCGACGGTCGCCAGGATGCCAATGATCGCTACCACGACGAGCAATTCGATAAGGGTAAAACCGTTTTGTTGCTTCATACATCTAGCCCCCCTGCATGAGCTGAAATCTCATGATCCGGGCTGGTCGAAGCACAGCACATGCCAACCCCTACGCCCTGTGTTTGATGGGGTCCCGCTCGTCCGCTGCCGCTCAACGGCTCTGAAAAACCGCACTAACTGACACTATTTGTCACCTCAGAGCACCCACGCCTCGCCGTCCGTTGGCTAGGCTTGCGAATCAATGACCAACTCAAGGAAGGCCGCCACGGGAACGCATCCGTCGTTTCAGGATCTACGAACCCAAGGCCTGCACAGCCGGAGGCGGCACCCGCCTTGAAGCAATCAACCCGGTCACCAAGGATTGAGCAATGGCGGTCAAAGCAGCAAAGATCAGCGTGTACACCTGGGAAGGCCGTGACAGCAAAGGCCATACCATCACCGGCGAGTTGAGCGGCCATAGCCCGGCCCTGATCAAGGCCCGGTTGCGTAAACAGGGAATTGTCCCGGGGAAGGTACGCAAGAAGTCCATCTCGCTGTTCAGCGTCACACAGCGGCCCAAGGCGCAGGATCTTGCCGTCTTCACCCGGCAGATGGCGACCATGATCAAGGCCGGGGTGCCGGTGTTGCAGTCGTTCGACATCATTGGCGAAGGTTTCGACCACCCGGGTATGCGCACCCTGGTGGGCGAACTTAAAAAGGACGTCGCGGCCGGCAGCAGCTTCGCCAATGCACTGCGCAAACAGCCGGCCTGTTTCGACGAACTCTATTGCAACCTGGTCGACGCCGGCGAACAGGCCGGCGCCCTCGACACGCTGCTGGAACGGGTCGCGACCTACAAGGAAAAGAGCGAGAGCCTCAAGGCCAGGATCAGGAACGCCATGACCTATCCGCTGGCCGTGGTCCTCGTCGCGGTGATCGTCAGTGCCATCCTGCTGATCAACGTGGTACCGCAATTCCAGTCGGTGTTTGCCGGTTTCGGCGCGCAACTGCCGGGGTTCACCCTGATGGTGATCGGCCTGTCCGAACTCCTGCAGCGCTGGTGGTGGCTGCTGCTGTCAGGGTTGATTGCCGGCGTACTGGGGCTGCGCCATGCCCATCGACGCTCACCCGGTTTTCGCGACTGGCTGGACGGCCTATGGCTGAAGCTGCCCCTGGTCGGTACGCTCGTGCGCAAGTCCTCGGTAGCCCGTTATGCCCGTACCCTGTCGACCACCTTCGCCGCCGGTGTGCCACTGGTGGAGGCGCTGAACGCCGTGGCCGGCGCGACCGGCAACAGCGTGTTCAAACGGGCGGTGCTGCGCATCAGGCAGGATGTCGCCAGCGGCATGCAGTTGAACTTCTCGATGCGTACCAGCGGCGTGTTTCCCGGCATGGCGGTGCAGATGACGGCTGTTGGCGAAGAGTCGGGAGCATTGGAGGAGATGCTCGACAACGTCGCGAGCTACTATGAAGCGGAAGTCGACTCGCTGGTCGATAATCTGACCAGCCTGATGGAACCCTTCATCATGGTGGTGCTCGGCGTTATCGTCGGCGGGCTGGTGGTTGCCATGTACCTGCCCATCTTCCAACTTGGCTCAGCGATTTGAACATGCCCTTGAGTGACTTATTCGCCGATTACCCTACAGCCTTTGCCGCCACCGCCTGCTTGCTCGGGCTGGTGATCGGCAGTTTTCTCAATGTGCTGGTCTGGCGCCTGCCGCAAATGCTCGAGCGCGAATGGCGGGAACAGGCTCGACAAGTGCTGGAGTTGCCCAGCGAAACACCGGGCCCCGCCTACAACCTGATGCTGCCGCACTCGCACTGCCCGCATTGCCAGCATCCACTGCGCGCCTGGGAAAACATTCCGCTGCTCAGCTATCTGCTCCTGCGCGGCCGCTGCTCAAGCTGCAAGGCCCCGATCAGTGCCCGTTATCCCTTGACCGAACTGGCCTGTGGCGTGCTGTCGGGATTTATCGCCTGGCACTTCGACTTCGGCTGGCAGGCGGTCATGGTGCTGGTCTTGAGCTGGGGGTTGCTGGCGCTGTGCCTGATCGACGCCGATCATCAGTTGCTGCCGGACGTGCTGGTACTGCCCTTGTTGTGGCTAGGGTTGATCGTCAACGCGTTCGGACTGTTCGTGCCGCTGCACGATGCCCTGTGGGGCGCGGTCGCGGGCTATCTGGCGTTGTGGTCGGTGTATTGGCTGTTCAAGCTGATCACCGGCAAGGAAGGCATCGGCTACGGTGACTTCAAGCTGCTGGCGCTGCTCGGCGCCTGGGGTGGCTGGCAGATCCTGCCCCTGACGATCCTGTTGTCGTCGCTGGTGGGCGCGGTCGCGGGGGTGATCTGGTTGCGCTTGAAACAGGTCGAGACCTCGACGCCGATCCCCTTCGGTCCTTATCTGGTCATTGCCGGCTGGATTGCCTTGCTCTGGGGTGGTCAAATAACTAACTTCTATTGGCAGTCTGTCGGTTTGAAATGAATACCCCTGTGGAAAAACCCTGGATTCTCGGCCTGACCGGTGGCATCGGCAGCGGCAAAAGCGCCGCGGCCCGGCACTTCATCGATCTGGGCATACACACGGTCGATGCCGACCATGCCGCCCGCTGGGTGGTAGAACCCGGTCGCCCGGCGCTGGCGCAGATTGCCGAGCACTTCGGTGCTGGCGTGCTGCAAGCCGACGGCCAGCTGGATCGCGCCGCCCTGCGTCAATTGATCTTCGAAATCCCGGATGAGCGCCGCTGGCTCGAGAAACTGCTGCACCCGCTGATTGCCCAGGAAATCGCCGCTCACCTGGCCCGCGCCCAATCGCCTTATGCGATTCTGGTCTCGCCCTTGCTGATCGAGTCCGGGCAATCGGCCATGACCCAGCGCGTGCTGGTGATCGATGCCCCGGAGCAGTTGCAGATCGAACGCACCCTGCAGCGCGACCAGACCAGCGAACAACAGGTCCAGGCAATCCTCAAGGCCCAGTCCAGCCGCCGGGATCGTCTCAGCCGCGCCGACGATGTGGTGGTCAACGACCGCGACCTCGCCTGGCTGCACAGCGAAGTCGAACGCCTGCACAACTTTTACCTTACTTTGCGTGGAGGCCAGTCATGAGCCAACCCCCTGTCGTTGTTTGTCCAACCTGCGGTGCCCCGGTTGAATGGAGCCCGTCCAGCACCTTCCGGCCATTTTGTTCGGACCGCTGCAAACTGATCGACCTGGGTGCCTGGGCCTCGGAGGAACACAAGATCCCGGTGAGCCCGGATGCCGAGGACGATCTGTTCAGCGAAGACTTCGAACCCCGCCACTGATCCCGCGGATCAGGGCCGCATGAAGCTGTAGTCCTCACCGTCATCGAGGTTCTCGGCGAGAAACTGCAGCTCATCGGCCAGATCCTCGGCATTGCGTACCGCCTTGCTCTGCTGCACCACCGCACTGAGCAAGGCGCGCAGGCTCAAACCCGGTTCAAAGCCGGCTTCCTGCGCCGATACCAGACTGTTGCGCAGCTCTTGCCTCGCCCACTCGTAAACACTCATACCGATACTCCTGAGAATTTCCCGGAGCATAAGTTCGCCTGCGCGCCAGTCCCTTGATAAGGATCAAGGCTTGTCGTCGTCCTTCCACGGCGCCGACAAGTAACGCGTACGGTTGAACGTCTCCAGCCATTCGGGGCAGAACACCACCAGCGCGCTGACGACCATGCCGTTGATGAAGGCCTCGGGGAAGATGATCAGCCACAGGTAGCCGACAAAATCCTCCAGCCACTCCGGCATCGCAAAGCGCCCGTCGAACCACAACAGCCCCAGGGCTGCCAGCAGGCAGAGCAAGGCCGAGAGCGCGGCGGCAAAAAAACCCGAGCAGAAGATGTACACAAAGGGGTTACGCGGCTGGGCACGCTCCACCAGGATCGCGCAGCCTTCGGTGACCAGCACCGGCAATAGAATCAGCAAGGCACCATTGACCCCGAGCGCCGCGAGATCCTGGCGCCCCAGCAGCACCAGCCCCAACTGGGCGACCAGGCCACCGACTATCGCCAGCGGCCAATCGAGTAGCAGGGTCACGGCGGTCATGCCGATAAAGTGATAGGACACGCCCGTCTCGAAGTCCCGTCGCACCAGCCACAGCATGAACAGCGCAAACACCGTGCCGAACAGCAAATGCTGGCGGCGACTGTCACTGAACAGTTCGACCCAGGGCGCTCGCAACGCGGCCCAGACCAGCACGGGCACGTAGATCAACCAGCCCACCGTGAGGCTTTCGGGTGACAGCAACTCGGCACCGATCATGGCTGGACACTCTCGCACCCAACACCTGGCAACCCCACTGTGCAGACCTTCACGTCAGACTCCTTGGAACGGGAACAGGCCGTCAGTCTACACCGCCCTTCGCGCTGCCTTCGACCTCAGGCCCAGTGCCTTGGGTCATTGATCACCCCGTCGTGCTCGGCGAACACCTTTGGTAACTCGACCTTGAGGAAGTCGACCCAGGTGCGGACCTTGGCATCGAGAAAGCGCCGCGACGGGTACAGCGCGTACACCTTGCGCTCACGGGGACGATAGGTCGGGAGCAGGCGCAACAAGCTGCCGTCGCTCAACGGCCGCGTCGCCGCATAAAACGGAATCAGGCTGATCCCCATGCCCGACTCGGAGACCTTGACCATCGACTCGGCCACGTTGCACTGGAACGTCTTGGCCGGGCTGGCGGCATGCTCGCCGGACGCGTCATGAAACAGCCATTGATCGCTGTACAGGGGGTCGAGCATGCGCAGGCAACAGTGATCGTTCAACGCCAGCGGATGCTGCGGCACCCCTTGGCGTTGCAGGTACGCCGGGGCGGCACAGGGCACGCTGTAGATCTGCCCGAGAGGCTGGGCGACCGACTGCGAATCGGCCAGTTCAAGGGCAATCGAAATCACCACGTCAAAGCCTTCCTCCAGGGGGTCGGGATTGCGTTGTGACAGGGTCAGTTCGAACACCACGTCCGGGTACAGCTCACAGTATCGAGCGATCAACGGCGTGATCAACACGCCCAGGCCATTCATGCTGTGCACCCGCAGCCGGCCACTGGGTTTCAGGTGAGCGCCACGGGCCTCTGCCGTGGCCTCCTCCATTTCCTCAAGTATTTGCCGGCTGCGTAGCAAGAAACGCTCACCGGCCTCCGTCAGGCTCAACCGCCGGGTGGTGCGTTGCAGCAAGCGCGCCTGTACATGCTGCTCCAGATCCGCGACCAGGCGGGACACTTGCGCGGTAGAAAGGTCGAGCACATCGGCGGCGGCGGTAAAGCTGCCGCAATCCACGACACGAACAAACACCCGCAAGTTATTGAGCAAATCCATAAGCCTCCAGGGGGCCGTGACTGTTACGTTTCATGTAAGGCTGCATCAGGTGTTCAGCCCTTTTTCGATGACGGGCGAAGATTAGACTTCAGGTATCGGAATCAACACGGAGTACCCCACCATGAAAACCCTGATCAGCCTGTTGCTGACGATTGTCGCCACCTCTGCGATGGCCGCCGGCACTGAGTCCGCCGCCACGCCCTACCCTCCGGCGCAGCCGCTGGACATTGCCAGGGTGGTGTCGATCACGCCCACCGCTACGGCCTGCGACGTTGAACCGGCCACCATGGTCTATGTCGATCACCAAGGCCAGACTCACCGCGTGACGTATCAGGTCATGGGCAACTGCACCAGTGGCCTGTAGTCACCGGCTCAGCGCAGTGTCCAGGTGTAACTGAAGATCAGACGGTTTTCATCGATGTCGCTGCGGTAGTTGGAACGCGCCATGGCATTGCGTACGCGTATCCCCAAGCCTTTGAGGCTGCCACTCTGCAGCACATAGCCAATATCCAGGTCCCGCTCGCGGTCCTTGCCCTCATACCCCTTGCCAGTATCGACGTTATTGCCGCTGATGTACCGCACGGTACTGGTCAACCCCGGCATGCCGAGGGCGGCAAAGTCGTAGTCGTAACGGGCCTGCCAGGAGCGCTCATCGGTGTAGGCAAACTCATAGGTCGGCACCTCGTTGCCCAGCGGTGAGATATTGGCAAACACTCGGGGGAAGGCGCTGTCGCCGAACATGCCCTGGTAGCCGACATAAAAGGTGTGACCGCCGCGCTTGGCCGACAGCAGGGAGAAGAACGCCTGGTTGTCGATGTTGCCCAACAACTGCTGGCCGTCTTCCCGCGAATCGAAATAGCCCAGGTTCGCGCCCAGGACCCAGTCGCCCGCTGGCTCACTGTGTTTGAGGCCGAGGAAGCGCTGGTTGTAGATGTCCTCCAGTTGCCCGTACCAGGCACTGAGCGAACTGCGCTTGTCATTGAAGGCGTAATCGGCACCGGCAAAGTTGAAGCCGTCGCTGCTGACCTGGCGCTGCGGTACATGGCCGAGCATGGCCTGCATCTTCTCGTCGCCGGCTTCGTTACGCAGGCTGGTCGACCGCAAGTGGCCACCCTGCACAGTCAGGCCATTGATCTCGCTGGAGCTGATACTGGCGCCCTGGTAGCTGGGCGGCAGCAAGCGAATATCGCTGAAGACCAGTACCGGCAGGTTCGGCTGCAACTCTCCAACCTTCAACTCGGTCCTGGAGTAACGCACTTTCAACGCACCGGCCAGGCGGCTGTAGTCATCGGCGGCACGCCCGTCACCCTGCACCGGCAGCAAGCCGGTATTGACCCGGTCCGGGCTGCTGTCGAGCTTGAGGCCCAGCAGGCCGATGACATCCATGCCGAACCCGACGGTGCCCTGGGTGTACCCGGACTTGACGTTGAGGATGAAGCCCTGCGCCCACTCCTCGGCCTTCGATTGCGGGTTAGCCCCGACGATGTCGGAGAAGTCCCGGCTGAAGTAGTAATTGCGGGCCTGCAAGGTGGCGCTGGTGTCTTCGATGAAGCCACTCTCGGCAGCCAGTGCGCCAGTGGAAAAACCCGAGGCGAGCGCCAGGGACAACACGGAACCGGTTGTTGGGAGACTCTGTTTCATCGTTGTTCTCTTATTGTTTTGGATCGACAGGTTGAAGGGCGCCACCCCCTGCGCACTTGCGGCGGGGGACGCTGAAGCAGGTTGAAGCCGATCGCGCGAACGCTGACGGGCGTCAGCGCGCGACCTCTCGGGAATCCGCCGCCTGGGCGGCAGAAGCGGGACGCCGCACACTCAACAACAGGTGCGTGACCATGCCGAAAATCAGCCCCCAGAACGCAGCGGACAAGCCGAACAGCGACATGCCCGAGGCGGTGGCGAGAAAGGTCACCAGCGCCGCTTCGCGGTCATTCGGCACGGCCATCGCGCCGGCCAGGGCACCGGCAATGGCGGCAAACAGAGCGAGCCCGGCGAGGGCCGCGATCAGCTCCTTGGGAAAGGCCGAGAACAGCGAGACCAGGGTGGCGCCGAAGATCCCCAGCATCAGGTAGCACAGCCCGCCCACGACCCCGGCCACATAACGCTTGCGCGGATTTTCGTGGGCCTCGCGCCCGGTGCAGATCGCGGCGGTAATGGCCGCCAGATTCAGCCCATGGCAGCCAAACGGTGCCAACAACGCGGTCCCCAGCGCGCTGCTGGCGATGATCGGGCTGGCCGGCGTGGTGTATCCGCTGGCACGCAGCACCGCCATGCCCGGGACGAACTGCCCGGTCAGGGCCACCATCACCAGCGGCAAGGCAATGTTGAGCGTTGCACCGAGGCTGAATTCGGGGATGATCCAGACCGGCGTCGCCAGACCGATCACCAGTGCATCACGCTGCAGCTCCCCTGAAACAAAGGCGATCGAGCAACCGACCAGCAGCACCATCAACACCGCGTAGCGTGGCATGACACGCTTGCACACCAGGTACGTGGCAAACATCGCCAGCACCAGTAGCGGCTTGCCCTGCAGGGACACAAACAACCCGGTGCCGAAGCTGAACAGAATCCCCGCCAGCATCGCCGCCGCAATCGCGGCAGGCAGCTTGCCGATGATCCGGTCAAAGGCACCCGACACCCCGACCAGAAAAATGATCAGGCTACTGACCAGGTAGGCGCCCACCGCTTCAGGCATGGCAATGTCCGGCAGCAACGCCACCAGCAACGCCGAGCCCGGTGCCGACCACGCGATGATCACCGGCACGCGGTAGCGCAGGCTCAAGCCGATGCCCAGCAGCGCGCTGCCAATGGAAATCGCCCAGATCCAGGACGACAGCACTTCCCGCGAGAGGTGTGCCGCCTCGGCCGCCTGAAAAATAATCACCAGGGGACCGGCGTAGGAAATCACCGTGGCGATAAATCCTGCGACCGCGGCAGACAGGGAAAAGTCGTGGAGTAACGCTTTCATGGCACCTCGGCGCAAGACTCATCAGGCGATCCGTGGCGCTGGCCCGGTCGCTCTTGTTTGGAGAACATCAACGGACAGCCCGGGTCAGGCGTTGGTCGGTGTCATTGCCTGGGCAACGCCTTTGGCGCTGCGCTGACTGCTGATGGCGAACACCGTCATGGCGATGGCCGCCACGGCCCCGGGCAACGCGAACGCCATGAAATTCAGTTGCAGCGGCAGGCTGATCCCCAGCAAGGCACCGCCCAACAGCGGACCGACGATGGCACCGTTACGGCCAATGCCCGAGGCCCAGCCCAGGCCGGTGGAACGAATGGCCATGGAGTAAAACTGCGCGGCGCAGGCATACAGCAGAATTTGCGAGCCGATGGTGGTGGCGCCGGCAATGGCGATCAGCAGGTACAACACCGGCATCGGGCTGTTGAAACCGAGCAAGGTGATCGACACCGCCGCCATGGCGAAGAACACCGCCAGCACCCGTGGCAGGTTGAGCCTGTCACCCAGTACCCCCCCACCCACCGCACCGAAGATGGCACCGAAGTTCAGCACCAGCAGGAACGACAGGCTCGAGCCAAGGCTGTAACCGGCGTTGGCCATCAGTTTCGGCAACCAGGAGCTCAGGGCGTAGACCATCAGCAGGCAGCAGAAAAATGCCAACCACAGCATCAGCGTGCGCAGTGCCCGCCCTTCGCGAAACAGCTGCAACACCGGTGTGCCGGTGCCCTTCACTTCGCTCATGTGCAGTTGATCGTCGGTCTGCGCGACATAACCCGGATCGATTCGCTCCAGCACCTTGCGTGCTTCTGCATGGCGTCCCTGACGCAGCATGAAACCCACTGACTCGGGCAGGAAGTACATGATCAGCGGCAACAACAGCAATGGCAGCAGCGCCACGTAAAATACCGACTGCCAGCCAAAGCTGGGGATCAGCACGATGCCCAGCCCGGCCGAGAGCATGCCGCCCACCGAGTAGCCGCTGAACATGATCGCCACCAGGGTGCTGCGGATTTTTTTCGGCGCGTACTCGTTCATCAGCGCCACCACATTGGGCATCACACCCCCAATACCCAACCCGGCAATGAACCGGCAGAGACCGAACTCGGTGGGGTTGCGGGCAAAACCGTTGAGCACGGTAAAGCCGCTGAACAGGATCACGCACAGGGTGATGGCTTTCTTACGCCCGATCTTGTCCGACAGCGGGCCGAAAAACAGCGCCCCGAACATCATCCCGAACAGGGCATAACTGCCCAGCGCGCCGGCCTGCAGAGGGCTGAGCCCCCACTCTTTCATCAGCATCGGCAGCACCACGCCGTAGATCACCAGATCGTAGCCGTCGAAGATGATGATCAGGGCACACCAGAACAGCACCATCCAGTGAAAGCGGTTGAAACGAGCGTTGTCGATAACCTCATGTACGTCGATCTTGCGCATGGCATCTGTCTCTTGTTGTTGTTTTTTTAAGAGCGTCGGTAACGCGGTAAACGTGCGTAGAACCGAGGGTAGGGATGTCAGGGGCGCTGCAATATCCGCTCAGCGCAGATCGTTATCCGCTTTGTGCAGGCATGGATGCCAGGGGAACACTGCACGGCAGCCCCCGGCGCTCAGAAAAAAACACATTACGCAACTGTCACTTTTGACAGTCCATTTGTCGGAACAGACTGGCGGACGGGAAAAATCCGACTAGACCTTCACGTGGCTGACGGAGCAGCCGTTGCACGTTGTCAGGTCACAGGTTTGGGTGGTTTCAGTGGCACCGCTTGGGCCCTGTTCAGGATCAGGACGATCTGTCATTAATCCAACAGGGATAGGCCATGCGTTCTCACTTCAGACATATCAGGAACCTGCCATCTGTCTTTGCTCTGCCCACTTCACTACTGATACTCACCAGCTTCCCGGCTCATGCGGCCTGTACGCTGACGCCCGGGACCGGTGACAGCAGCTATGTCTGTGACATCGGCACCGGCAGTTCGCTGAGCGACCTCTCAGGCAACAACAGCCTGACCTTCCCGGCCAATGGCAGCGGCGTCATCAACGGCAACGTCCGCTTCGGGGCCGGTGCCGACCGGGTGTTGATGAGCTCCGGCGTCCTCACTGGCTCGCTCGATCAAGGCGATGGCCAGGACAGCCTGTACATCAACGCCGGCCAGATCGGCGGCGCAGTGCTACAGGGCAATGGCATTGATGACTTCGTGATGAATGGGGGGCAGGTTCAGTCCCTGGCTCAAGGCGACAGCCGAGATACATTTCTCATGACCGCTGGCACTATAGTCAAGGCCTTCGAAGATGGCGATGTGGCGAAGATGACTGGCGGTACCATCGGCCGGGTGGACATGAAGCTGGACAACAACATCTTCGAGCTGTCTGGCGGCAGCATTCTGGGTAATCTTGTCACCGCATTCGGCCAGGACACCATCATCGTTTCTGGCGGCAGCATCGGTGGCAATGTCAGTGTCAGCGGTGGCGACGACAGCATTACCATCACGGGTGGAGTGATTTCCGGGCAAATACGCGCCAGCGTCGGCAACGACAGCCTCACCTGGACCGGCGGCCAGATCACCTCGGACATACTGATGGGCGATGGCGACGACATAGCCTTGCTCAGCCAACTGAGCGAAAGCACGCTGGCCTTGAGCCCGTCACTGGATGGCGGGATGGGCAATGACCGCCTGACCTTCGACAACACCACCTCGGCGGGGGCCTCGCGCTACCTTGGCTGGGAGAACGTCGCGCTGAACAACCACTCGCACTTTGCTCTGGCCGGGGACTTTTTTATCGGTGACAGTGCAACCGCAACCGGTACCTTCGCCATCGATGACAGCAGCGTCATGGCGGTCACCCGGGGCAGTGTCCGGCCCTATACCGCAGGCGGGCTGGCGACACTGAACAACGCCGGCAGCATCGACATGACCACCGGCAGCAACAGCACAACCGACTCGCTGACGGTGCACGGCAACTACGTCGGCCAGAACGGACAGTTGCTGCTGCAAACGGTACTCGGCGACGACAACGCGGCCAGCGACAAACTCGTGGTCTCCCAAGGCACCCTCAGCGGCAATACCCAGCTGGGCATCAGCAATCTGGGCGGTCTGGGCGGGTTGACCCGGCAGAACGGCATCCAGGTAGTGCAGGCGCAAAATGGCGCCATCAGCAGCAACGATGCCTTCGCCCTGAAGGGCTCACTGTCGGCCGGGGCGTATCAGTACTACCTGTTCAAAGGCGGGGTCACAGCCGGCTCGGAAAACAGCTGGTACCTGCGCTCATCAGTGGTGGCCGTCCCGCCCCCCACCGTCCCGCCGGTGGTGAACCCTCCCCCCGCAGTGCCTCCCGCCCCGCCACCCGTGGCGCCGCCTGTTCTGATTGTTGATCCAGATGAGCCGCCAATCGAGCCACCGACCGCGCGACCTGTCGCACCCGAAGAGCCAGCCACGCCCGCCCCTACCCAGCTTGTCGCTGAAAGCTCGCCAGTGCCTGCCGCCACCACCCCACCCGTACCGACAGCAGTAGCCGGCGCGGATCCGATTCCGTTGTATCGCCTGGAAGTACCGGTGTACTCCGTGGTGATCCCTGCCGCCCAACTGATGACCCTGCAGGCACTCGGCACGTTCCATGAACGCCAGGGCGAGCAAAGCTTGTTGACTGAAACCGGCGCGGTCCCCGCAGGCTGGGGCCGGGCTTATGGCAGTGATTTGCAAAAGAGCTGGTCCGGCACCGTGTCTCCCCGTTTCGACGGCTCGCTCCAGGGTTTCCAGATCGGTCATGACCTGTATGCGTCACAGAACGGTGGCGGGCAACTCCAGCGCTTCGGCTTCTTCGTGGGTCACAGCCACCTGCAGGGCAATGTCGACGGCTTTGCCGAAGGCTTCCAGGATCGACGTTCGGGCCGGGTGAAACTCGACGGCGATCATGTCGGCGCCTACTGGACCCTGATTGATTCAAGCAATGGCTATGTCGACGCCGTCGCCATGTGGTCACGCCTGGATGGCGACAACCGCTCCGAGCGCGGGGTGAAAATGGACACAGAAGGCGATGCGCTGGCGCTGTCACTGGAGGCCGGTTATCCGATGGCCGTATCGGAAAACTGGGCCGTCGAACCCCAGGTCCAGGTGATCCACCAGCAGATTGATCTGGATAACCAGAATGACGGTATTTCCAAAGTCTCGTTCGATTCCCAGGACTACTGGACGGGCCGTCTCGGTGCTCGTCTCAAGGGCCACTACCGGGTGCAGAATATCCCGCTGGAGCCTTACCTGAGAGCCAATGCCTGGAAAACGTTTGGTGGTTACGACACGGTGACCTACGACGGTGCAGACCGGATCAAGAGCGAGCATGAATCATCCACCGCCAACCTTGGCCTGGGACTGGTGGCCAAACTATCGTCAAGCGTCAGCGTCTACACGAGCGTCGACTACAACACCCATCTGGACAGCAACGATATGGACGGTGTCTCCGGCACTCTGGGACTGCGTATGAGTTGGTAGCGCCTCAAGCGGCGGCACGCCGACGGACCCATCTGGCCGGGCGGATACGACAAATGTCTTCTTTGCGATTGCATTTGGGCGCTAAGCTTGGCCTATGGATGACTCAGACTACTTACGCCTGCTGACCATCGCGGCCGAGCAAGCCAACGCCTTCCTTTCCAATGCCCGCAAATGGGAGCGTGAGCGTTGGGTCTGCCAACGCCTGCTGCAAGGCTTGAACATCCCCTACCGCGCCGACGAGTTCAGCCCGGCGGGCGAGCCGCCAGACGTGCTGTTTCGCGAGGCCAATTTCGAAGTCTTCTTCGTGCTCGACGAAGGCCGACGGCTCAATGACGAGTGGCGCGACGAACTGCAACGTCGGCGCAGCGCCTTCTCCCTGAGCCAACTGGTGCGCCGCGAAGCCAAGCCCAGGCGCATTCCGGCCAACGAGTTCTTGTTGCGATTGGCGCCAACCTTGCGCAAAAAAGCGCACAACTACAAAGAACGCGGCATGGACCTGGGCGAACTGGACATCATCGCCTTCGCCAGCCTCAAGCGCGAAGTACTGGACCTCAACAGCCACTTCCCGCCCCCCACCGAATACCTGCGCCAGGGCTGGCGCTCGTTGTCACTGGTCGGTCCGACCTTCGCCCGCGTGTTGTTTGCCCACCCCGACGCCCCGGACTTTCTGCGCGGCAACCTGGGCCGCAGCATTGTCTTCGACGTCGGAATCAGTCTGTGAGCCCTATGCCGGACTGAGTGCCGACAGATTGTCGACACGTTCAGGGGGCGGACATGGTGCAATCAGCGCTGCAATGTTACAAAGTGGCAACATTCGCCTGGGTGACACCCTGTGCATCGGCCCCCTGCCCGCGAGCGGCTATGCTCCGTCCAATGCCGACCAGCGTATAACCTGGCTGCGCGCTGTAGCTTCCATACATTTAGCAACGTCTACCTGACGAGGCCTTATATGACCAGCCGCCTGAACCCCGACGACCAACAGCATGTCGAAGAGTACCTGCAACTGTCCCAGCACCGAGTCGAGCGCCGGCCTTTCCGGCCGTGGATGCTCCTGGTGGTGGTGCTGGCAGTGACCATTGGCCTGGGCCTGTTGAGCCGTCTTATCAGTTACCTGACGCTATGAGCCGCGTAGCGCTCGCTCGGGTAATTGCACCGATTTCTTTTAGCCTTGCGAGATATCCCCATGACTCATCGTATTGTCATCGTTGGCGGCGGCGCCGGCGGCCTGGAGTTGGCTACCCGTCTGGGTAAGACTCTGGGTAAACGCGGCACGGCCAGCGTAATGCTGGTCGACGCGAACCTGACCCACATCTGGAAACCCCTGCTGCATGAAGTGGCCGCCGGTTCCCTGAACTCCTCCGAAGATGAACTCAACTATGTTGCCCAGGCCAAATGGAACCACTTCGAGTTCCAGCTCGGGCGCATGAGCGGGCTCGATCGGGCACAGAAAAAAATCCAGCTGGCCGCGACCTACGACGAACACGGCCTGGAACTGGTTCCGGCCCGTGAAGTGGCCTACGACTCGCTGGTGATTTCAGTCGGCAGCACCACCAACGACTTCGGCACCCTGGGCGCGGCGCAACACTGCCTGTTCCTCGACACCCGCAAGCAGGCCGAACGCTTCCATCAACAGCTGCTCAACCACTACCTGCGCGCCCACGCCGGACAGACCGACCAGGTCGAGCAAATCAGCGTGGCCATCGTCGGCGCGGGCGCCACAGGGGTCGAACTGGCCGCCGAACTGCACAACGCGGCCCATGAGCTGGCAGCCTATGGCCTGGACCGGATCAAGCCGGAAAACATGCACATCACCCTGATCGAGGCCGGGCCACGGGTATTGCCCGCCCTGCCCGAGCGTATCGGTGGGCCTGTGCATAAAACCCTGGAGAAACTCGGGGTCAATGTCATGACCAATGCGGCGGTCAGCGAAGTGACGGCTGACAGCCTGATCACGGCTGATGGCAAAACAATCAATGCCAGCCTGAAAGTCTGGGCAGCAGGCATACGCGCACCGGGCTTCCTCAAGGACATCGACGGCCTGGAAACCAACCGCATCAACCAACTGCACGTGTTGCCAACCCTGCAAACCACCCGCGACGAGAATATTTTCGCCTTCGGTGATTGCGCCGCGTGCCCGCAACCCGGCACCGATCGCAATGTGCCGCCACGGGCCCAGGCCGCCCACCAGCAAGCCTCGCTGCTGGCAAAGTCGCTGAAACTGCGGATCGAGGGCAAGCCCCTGCCGAGCTACAAATACACCGATTACGGTTCGCTGATCTCGTTGTCGCGTTTTTCGGCTGTGGGTAACTTGATGGGCAACCTCACCGGCAGCGTGATGCTCGAGGGCTGGTTGGCGCGGATGTTCTACGTGTCGCTGTACCGCATGCACCAGATGGCGCTGTACGGACCGTTCCGCACGGCAATGCTGATGCTGGGCAGCAAGATCGGACGCGGGACCGAGCCGCGGCTGAAGCTGCACTGACTCAATCCTGCGTGGGAGCGAGCTTGTTCGCTCCCACATTTTATTTTCATCGCCGGGAGGATCGCTTTTCAGCAGACAAAAAAAATCCCCGTATCTTTCGATACGAGGATTTTTAATATGGTCGGGGTAAGGGGATTCGAACTCCTGACATCCTGCTCCCAAAGCAGGCGCGCTACCGGACTGCGCTATACCCCGGTAAAAAAAAGGCACCTTTTAAAAGGCGCCTTCTTCGATCAGTGCTTTTGGCCTCTGATCTTAAGATTCGATTCCAGCGTTAACTGGTTTCAAAAATGGTGGGTCGTGTGGGATTCGAACCTACGACCAATTGGTTAAAAGCCAACTGCTCTACCAACTGAGCTAACGACCCAAAAATGGTCGGGGTAAGGGGATTCGAACTCCTGACATCCTGCTCCCAAAGCAGGCGCGCTACCGGACTGCGCTATACCCCGGTTTGAAATTGGCTCCGTGACCAGGACTCGAACCTGGGACCCAATGATTAACAGTCATTTGCTCTACCGACTGAGCTATCACGGAACTACATATTTCAATTACAACATTTGACGCTTTACTGCACTCTCTTCGACCTGTTCGCATCGCTGCGTTCGTGTGTCTGAGGCGCGCTATTCTACAACCTTAAACACCTCTGTCAACCCCCTAAATTGCTTTCAAGACACTGATTTGCAACTTATTTCAGATTTCTTCTTGGGGAGAAGAAACCCTTGGAGCGACTTACTGCGGGGCGCACTTTACAAGCCTTTTCCTTACAGTTCAACACCCTAAGAAAAAAAAGGTCTGCTAAACGAAGGTCAACCCTTATAGGAGCAGCCGGTCGACGCTCGAGCGCTCGCGATGGGCGTTAACGATAATGCGTACTTTCTGACTCAACGCGTTGCTCTTGAGTCCATCGCGAGCGTGCTCGCTCCTATAAAAAAGGCCCCGCAATGCGGGGCCTCCTCCATTAACGCTGGGCAAACGGTCAGTTGAAAACGATCTCGTCGTTCGCAACAGTGGCCGTCACGCTGCTGCCTGGCAGGAAACTGCCGGACAGGATCAGCTGTGCCAACGGGTTCTCGATCCAGCGCTGGATCGCTCGTTTGAGCGGCCGTGCGCCATAAACCGGGTCGTAACCCACCGCAATCAACTTATCCAGCGCCTCACTGCTCAGCGCCAGACTCAGTTCGCGCTCGGCCAGACGGCTGCGCAGGCGGCCCAACTGGATTTCGGTGATGCCGGCAATCTGATCACGGGCCAGAGGCTCGAAGATCACTACTTCATCGATACGGTTGATGAACTCCGGACGGAAGTGCGTCGATACCGCATCCATCACCGCCGCACGTTGCGCTTCACGATCACCCACCAGTTCCTGGATCTGTACCGACCCCAGGTTGGAGGTCATGACGATCACCGTATTGCGGAAGTCCACGGTGCGCCCATGGCTGTCCGTCAGGCGGCCGTCTTCCAGCACTTGCAGCAACACGTTGAACACGTCCGGGTGGGCCTTCTCGACCTCGTCCAGGAGGATCACCGAGTAAGGCTTGCGACGCACCGCCTCGGTCAGGTAACCGCCCTCTTCATAGCCCACATAGCCTGGTGGTGCGCCGATCAAGCGGGCCACCGAGTGTTTCTCCATGAACTCGGACATGTCGATTCGTACCATCGCCTCTTCGGTATCGAAGAGGAACTCGGCCAGGGCCTTGCACAGCTCCGTCTTGCCCACCCCGGTAGGGCCCAGGAACATGAATGAGCCGCTTGGGCGATTCGGGTCGGACAACCCGGCGCGGGAACGCCGCACGGCGTTGGCCACTGCCACGACCGCCTCGTTCTGGCCAATCACACGCTGGTGCAACAGGCTTTCCATCTTCAGCAGTTTGTCGCGCTCGCCTTCGAGCATCTTCGACACCGGGATGCCGGTCCATTTCGACACGACCTCGGCGATCTCTTCTTCAGTCACCTTGCTACGCAGCAACTGGTTTTCGCTCTTGCCATGCTGGTCGACCATTTGCAGGCTGCGCTCCAGATCCGGGATCACCCCGTACTGCAACTCGGCCATGCGGTTCAGGTCACCCTTGCGACGCGCTGTTTCCAGTTCCTGGCGGGACTGTTCGATTTTTTGCTGGATCTGCGCGGAGCCCTGCACTTCGGCTTTTTCCGAGGTCCAGATTTCTTCCAGGTCGGAATACTCACGCTCCAGTCGAACAATCTCTTCCTGCAATTTCTCCAGGCGCTTGATCGCTGCTTCGTCGTCCTCTTTCTTCAAGGCCTGGGATTCGACCTTGAGCTGAATCAGCCGACGCTCCAGGCGATCCAGCACTTCCGGCTTGGAGTCGATCTCCATCCGAATGCGGCTGGCGGCCTCATCGACCAGGTCGATGGCCTTATCCGGCAACTGGCGATCGGTAATGTAGCGATGGCTCAACTTGGCCGCCGCGATGATCGCACCGTCGGTGATCGCCACCTTGTGGTGAACCTCGTAGCGCTCTTTCAGGCCACGCAGGATCGCAATGGTGTCTTCTTCACTCGGCTCATCCACCAGTACTTTCTGGAAGCGCCGCTCGAGGGCCGCGTCCTTCTCTATATATTGGCGGTACTCGTTGAGCGTGGTCGCACCCACGCAATGCAACTCACCACGGGCCAGGGCCGGCTTGAGCATGTTGCCGGCGTCCATCGAGCCTTCGCCCTTGCCAGCGCCGACCATGGTGTGCAGCTCGTCGATGAACAGAATGATCTGCCCTTCCTGCTTCGACAGTTCATTGAGCAAGCCTTTGAGGCGCTCCTCGAACTCGCCACGGTACTTGGCACCGGCAATCAGCGCGCCCATATCCAGCGAGAGCAGACGCTTGCCTTTGAGGCCGTCCGGCACCTCACCATTAATGATGCGCTGGGCCAGGCCTTCGGCAATCGCGGTTTTACCCACGCCTGGCTCACCGATCAGCACCGGGTTGTTCTTGGTACGGCGCTGCAGGACCTGAATAGTCCGGCGAATCTCGTCGTCACGGCCAATCACCGGATCGAGCTTGCCGTCTTCGGCGCGCTTGGTCAGGTCGACCGTGTATTTGTCCAGTGCCTGGCGCGACTCCTCGGCATTGGGGTCATTCACCGCCTCGCCGCCGCGCAGGTTATTGATCGCATTCTCCAGGGCTTTCTTGCTGACACCCTGGCCGAGCAGCAACTTGCCGAGCTTACTGTTCTCGTCCATGGCCGCGAGCAACACCAGTTCGCTGGAGATGAACTGGTCACCCTTCTGCTGGGCCAGGCGATCGGCTTGGTTGAGCAGGCGCGCCAGGTCCTGCGACATGTTCACGTCGCCGGTGGGGTTCTGGATTTTTGGCAACTGGTCGAGCTCTTTGCTCAACGCTTTGCGCAGGCTGTTGACGTCGAAGCCCACTTGCATCAGCAACGGCTTGATTGAGCCGCCTTGCTGCTCAAGCAGCGCTTGCATCAGGTGCGCAGGTTCGATGCCTGGATGATCGAGGCCTACGGCCAGGGATTGGGCATCGGATAACGCTAACTGTAATTTGCTGGTTAAACGGTCTATACGCATTGGTCACCTTCCTTTGAGCAGGCCGGAGCGATGGACACACCTAAATAGAGAAACCTGCCAGATACCTCACTAGATGCGGTCGATTCTGGGGGATTCAAGCGTCGTACAGTTGATACAGATCAGAAGAGTCTAGCGTTCCAGCCAGATCAGGGAGGCAAACCGACCCGTGCGAGGCGCGCGGCGGTAAGAGAAGAAGCGAGGATCGGTCACGGTACACAAACCGCCACCGTAGACGGCCGTGACACCGCACGCCGCCAGACGCAGGCGCGCCAGCAGGTAAATGTCAGCCATGAATTTGCCCGCATTGTGGCTGGGCACAAAAGCCCCGCTCGCTTGCGGCAGCTGCGCAATGAAAACGTCGCGAACTTCCGGGCCGACCTCAAAGGCTTTCGGGCCAATGGCCGGGCCGAGCCAGACCATGACCTGCGCCGGCTCCACCGCCAGGCTGTCGAGCGTGGCTTCCAGCACACCCGCCGCCAGCCCGCGCCAACCGGCATGGGCCGCGGCGACGCGAGTACCGGCACGGTCGCAGAACAACACCGGCAGGCAATCCGCCGTCATCGCCGTACAGGCGATCCCGGGCGTGGCCGTCCAGCTGGCGTCCGCCGTGGCGACCACCGCCGGGTCGGCGTGCGCCACGACAATCCCGTGAACCTGCTGCAACCAGGCCGGTTGAATAGCGAAGTGCTCGGTCAGGCGACGGCGATTCTCGGCCACCGCCACGGGGTTGTCGTCGACGTGATCGCCCAGGTTGAGGCTATCGAACGGCGCCAGGCTGACGCCGCCCGCACGGGTGGTGACACAGGCTTTGACCCCGGCCGGCGCGGGCCAGTCAGGAATCAGCCAGTCCATCATCCGATGAACGCCTCACGGTCCTGCTTGAGCAGCGTCAGCAACCAGACGAAATCTTCCGGCAATGGCGACTCCCAGCTCATGCGCTTGCCCGTGGTCGGGTGATCCAGTTCCAGGAAACGCGCATGCAGCGCCTGACGCGGGAAGTTTTTCAGGGACTCGACCATGGTTGGATTGGCTGCCGGTGGAATACGGAAACGGCCGCCGTAGGCAGGGTCTCCGACCAACGGGAAGTTGATGTGGGCCATGTGCACGCGAATCTGGTGCGTACGACCGGTTTCCAGCTTGACCCGCACATGAGTGTGGGAGCGGAAGCGTTCGAGCACGCGGTAATGACTCACCGCCTGCTTGCCGCCTTCCATCACCGCCATGCGCTGGCGTTGCTGGCCGTGACGACCGATGGGCGCGTTGATCTTGCCGCCCGCGGTGACCACGCCGATCACGATGCACTCGTAGATCCGGCTGACGCTGCGGCTCTGCAACTGTGTAACCAGTTGCGTCTGCGCCTGAATGGTCTTGGCCACCACCATCAAGCCGGTGGTGTCCTTGTCCAGACGGTGCACGATACCGGCGCGCGGCACATTGATGATGTCCGGCACGTGGTGCAGCAAGGCATTGAGCAACGTGCCATCGGCGTGACCGGCGGCAGGATGCACCACCAGCCCGGCAGGCTTGTTGATCACCAGGATGTCGTCATCTTCATAGACGATGTCCAGAGCGATGTCTTGAGCGACCCATTCGCCCTGAGCTTCCTGCTCGGCAGTCAGCTCGAGGATGGCACCGCCGTGGACGATGTCTCGCGGGCGGATAACCGCTCCATCCACAGTCAGGCGGCCGTCTTTGATCCAGGCGGAAAGGCGCGAGCGCGAGTGCTCAGCGAATAGTTGTGCAGCGACTTGGTCGAGGCGTTGGCCGCCCAATTCGGACGGCACCTCTGCGCGGAGTTCAATTTTATCGGACATGCTCAGACTAGGCGTCGGCACAGCCTTTGGTTTCGGCTGCGCGCTTGTGGTTAAATACGGCGTCTTTTGCCCCGAGGCTATTCAACGGGGCACTCATCATAACAGGACGGCCCCGCCCAAGACAGCGGCCGTCATAGGGACGCAAGCCGCCATGCAAGTGAAACACCTGCTGCTGATCGCCATCCTCGCATTGACCGCTGCTTGCTCGTCGAAGGAAGTCGTAGACGAAAACCTCAGCGAAGTCGAGCTGTACCAGCAGGCTCAGACCGATCTGGACAACAACAGCTACACCAGCGCCACCGCCAAGCTCAAGGCTCTGGAGTCGCGCTATCCGTTCGGTCGCTATGCGGATCAGGCCCAGCTTGAACTGATTTATGCCAACTACAAGAACGCCGAACCCGAGGCTGCCAAGTCTGCCGCCGAGCGTTTCATCCGTCTGCACCCGCAGCACCCGAACGTCGATTATGCCTACTACCTCAAGGGCCTGACTTCGTTTGACCAGGATGTCGGCCTGCTGGCGCGCTTCCTGCCGCTGGACATGACCAAGCGTGACCCGGGCGCCGCACGTGACTCGTACAACGAGTTCGCCCAGCTCACCAGCCGTTACCCGAACAGCCGCTATGCGCCGGACGCCAAGCAACGCATGATTTATCTGCGTAACCTGCTGGCGGCCTACGAAATCCACGTAGCCGACTACTACCTGACCCGCCAGGCCTATGTCGCCGCCGCCAACCGTGGCCGCTATGTGGTGGAGAACTTCCAGGAAACCCCGTCGGTCGGTGACGGCCTGGCCGTGATGGTCGAGTCCTACCAGCGCCTGCACCTGGACGAACTGGCCAGCACCAGCCTCGAAACCCTGAAGCTGAACTACCCGAACCACCCAAGCCTGGTGGATGGTCAGTTCGTACCCCGGGTTGCCGAAGCCGACAACCGTTCGTGGGCCAGCAAGGTCACCCTGGGCCTGATCGAGTCCCGTCCGCCGCTGCCGCCGGGTGAAACCCGCGCCAACCAGGACATCATGCGCCAGTATCAGAACGCCAAGGACGCCATTCCGCCCGAGCTCAAACCTCAAGACGGCGATGCTGCCGAAGAAGAGCAGCACGAAGCGGAAGGCAACAACGACGACCGCTCGTGGTTCAGCTACATGACCTTCGGCGTATTCGACTGATACCCGCCCGAGGCACCAGAGGGAGACTTTCGAGTCTCCCTTTTTTATTTCCGGGTTTTATAGCGCTGTGCGCTGGATGAGTCCTTGGCTAAACTGGCAAAACATTCGTCGAATAGCGGTTCACCATGCTTCGTTTACTGTTCTGGATTGCATTGATTACTGCTGCAGTATGGCTCTGGCGCAAGCTCAAGCGCCCCACCAATACCACCCAGCCGCCGAGCGAGCAAAACGCACCGCCCATGGTCCGCTGTGCCCATTGTGGCGTGCATCTGCCTCGCGACCGCGCGCTGAGCCTGCACCAGCAGTGGTATTGCAGCCAGGCTCATCTTGAGCAAGGCCCTGGCCCCGGTGATCGCTGAACCTGCACGATTGCTCGCCCCTGCCGCCTGCCCCGACCGACGGCAGGCACCCCAATGAACACCGCAATCGACCTGCTGGCGTCGACCGCCCGGCACAGAGAGTGAACAGGCTGAGGAACTGAAGGAATCGGATCGGCGTCTGAGACAGATTACTCACGGTCACAGTCATCGAATGAATCGGGCGATAGAACACCCCTCGCGGCCTTCCCGTCGCCGGCAAACGTTAGCCCATGGATGGACACAACGTTGAAGATGCCCCCAGCGCCAAGAGTCCTGATCGTTGATGACGAACCGGACATTCGCCAATTCCTCGAAATAGCCCTGGGTCGAATGAAACTCGACACCTCGACCGCCCGCAATGTCAGTGAAGCCCGAAGCCTGCTCAGCCACCAGCGATTCGACCTGTGCCTGACCGACATGCCGCTGCCCGACGGTACGGGCCTGGAACTGGTGCAACACATCCAACAGCGCCATCCACAACTGCCGGTGGCGATGATCAGCGCCAACGGTAGCCTGGAAATCGCCATCAACGCCCTGAAAGCCGGGGCTTTCGACTTTCTGACCAAGCCCGTGGACCTTGTACGGCTGCGAGAGCTTGTGGTCCGCGCAGTGCGCCAGCCGGCCGGCATTGCTCAACCCCTCGAGCGGCGCTTGCTCGGGGACTCGCTGCCCATGCGCAGCTTGCGCAAACAGATCGACAAACTGGCCCACAGTCAGGCCCCGGTGTACATCAGCGGTGAGTCCGGCAGCGGCAAGGAGCTGGTCGCCCGATTGATTCACGATCAAGGCTCACGCGCCGGCCAGCCGTTTGTAGCCATCAATTGCGGGGCCATTCCCGCGGAGCTGATGGAAAGCGAGTTCTTCGGCCATCGCAAAGGCAGTTTCAGCGGCGCCCTCGAGGACAAGCCCGGACTGTTCCAGGTGGCGAACGCAGGCACTCTGTTTCTCGATGAGGTCGCCGACCTGCCTCTGGCCATGCAGGTCAAGCTGCTGCGAGCCATTCAGGAAAAGGCCGTGCGCAGCATCGGCGGGCAGCAGGAAATGCCGATTGATGTGCGGGTACTCTGCGCCACACACAAGGATCTGGACGCGGAGGTGGCCGCCGGGCGCTTCCGTCAGGACTTGTACTATCGATTGAACGTGATTGAGCTGCGCGTTCCACCGCTGCGGGAGCGCCGTGATGATATCGAGCTATTGGCCACTCACGTGCTCGAACGCCTCGCGTCGCAGAGCAGCCTGCCGGTCGCTCACTTGCAGCCGCAAGCACTGGAGGCACTCAAGCGCTACCGTTTTCCGGGCAATGTCCGCGAACTGGAAAACATGCTGGAACGCGCGCATACGCTCTGCGAAAACAGACAGATCGGGGCGGATGACCTGCGCCTGGCAGAAGGCAACGGCAGGCGCGAAAGCGCCTTGCCAGACCTGACGAACATAGACAACCTCCCCCACTACCTGGAGCGCATCGAGCGCCAGGTGATTCTGCACACCCTGGAGGAAACCCGCTGGAACCGCACAGCGGCAGCCCAACGGCTGAGCTTGTCGTTTCGTTCGCTGCGTTACCGGCTCAAAAAGCTGGGCCTGGATTGAAACCACGCACATCGTGGCGAGGGAGCGTGCTCCCGCTCGGCTGCACAGCCGCCGCAAAGCAGGCATCCGAGGTATATCTGGAAGAACCGCAGATTGATTCTTGGGTCGCGAAAGGTGCCCGCAAGTGCAGGCACCCTCGCCACGCAGCCTCTAGAGGCGACCGGCCGGCGCATAAGGCGCTGGGTCGATAACCGGTTCGCGTCCCAACAGCACATCGGCGAACAACTGGCAGGACGCCGGCGCGAGCACCAGACCATTGCGATAATGCCCGCAGTTGAGCCACAGCCCGTAAAACCCCGGCACTGCGCCGATATAGGGTATCCCTTCTGGAGAGCCTGGCCGCAACCCGGCCCAATGACCGACCACCTCGGCCTGCGCCAACGCCGGGATCAGCTCGATCGCCGAGGCCTTAAGACTTTCCAGTGCGTCTTGCGTCGGGGTCTTGTCGTACCCCTCGTGCTCCAGGGTGCTGCCGATCAGAATATGCCCGTCGCGACGGGGAATGGCGTAACGGCCCTTGGCCAGAACCATGCTCGACAGGAAGTCCGACGCGCACTTGTAGAGAATCATCTGCCCCTTGACCGGCTCGACCGGCAGCACCAGGCCTAGGGTCTTGAGCAGGTCCCCGCTCCAGGCGCCCGCGGTCAGCACCACCTGATCGCCATGGATTGGGCCCAGCGCACTCTCGACGCCTACGACTTTAGCGCCCTCACGAATGAACCCGCTGACCTCGCACTGCTCGTGAACGGTCACGTTGGGCAACGCCAGCAATGCCGCCTTGAGGGACTTCACCAAGCGCGGATTACGGACGTTGGCCACATCCGCCATGTAAATCGCCCGGGAAAAACCTGTGCCCAGCACCGGTACGGCATCGCGGGTGGCCGAGATATCCACAGGGCTCAGTGGACGATTTTCCCGTTTTGCCCAGGCCAGCGCTTCGGCTTCGTCTTCCAGGTCCAGCCAGTACAGGCCCGTGGTGTGAACTTCAGGATCGACGCCGGTACTGGCGAACAGTTGCTCGGCCAGTTGTGGATAAAAGTCTTGGGACCAGTGGGCCAACGCCGTGACGGCCGGGCTGTAGCGCCACGGGTACAGCGGCGAAACAATACCGCCGCCGGCCCAGGACGATTCCCGGCCAAGGTCCGAGCGATCCAGCAGGACAACGCGCTCTACATGGGGCGCCAGATTAAACGCCGTCAGCAGGCCAATTACCCCGCCGCCGACAACCACCACTTGCTGTTGCTTGGCCATCATCTGATCCAACCATTAAGAAGACAGAGGGCGCAGCGTGCGCCCGAAGAAGGTACTCAGCGCCCCCAGCAATCTTTGCTGGTCAACCCGTCAGCCGCGTTACTCATGCCCATCACGCCCGTGTTGGTCAGCGTGAAATCGCCACATTTGTCAGTGGCCATGCTGGCGTCGGCTTTACGCACGGCGGTCAGCAGGAAGGCCTGGTCAGTCAAGGTCGCGGTAATACTGTAGAACTCGTTGCCCGCGCTCAGCCCCGGAGCGTTGGTGTACACCGAGTTTTTCGAATAGAACCGCTCAAGCGTCTGCGCCTGCTCGGACAGCAATCCGGCAATCTCGGTGCGGTGGGTTTTCTTCACGTACTCGGTCAGCAGCGGAGCGGATATGGTCAGCACAAGCCCGATGATCGCGATCACAATCATGATTTCGATCAGGGTAAAACCTTGGTTGAATCTACGCATTGCCTCAACTCTCACTTACTGTATTTGTCGCCACATGATTCGACGGCTGCCACCTGCCTGTTCAACCTGGGAGGTCGTACCGTCGCTGGAATCGTTCACGCTCTCGCCGTCCTCGCCGTCGAGTGCCGGGATTTCACCAATGAAGACTACCCCTTCGGAGGGCGTGTCGACGCTGTCGACCTGACCATCGCCGTTGGTGTCGAGCATCTTACCGCTGAACGCATCGGATTCGCCCGGTTTGCCGCTGTCAAAACGCCAACAAGGCGTCGATGAGGCCACACCTGCCAGGTTGAACATGAGCCAGCCCTTCACCCGCCAGACCTGGAACCGGGCATCCTGGTAGCCCGCGGGCATACCCCGCACTACCTTGCACTGCCAGAGCGAAGGTAAATCCGACGCGGATGAAGTGCATGCGAAAGCGACCAGGCCAAGCCCCAGCCATCCGCGACGCCAACCAGAACCGGGCTCAATATTTGGCATAGATACTCTCTACCACGCTACGCGAGTGACCAGCCAAACCAACTGCGGTGACCCGGTACAGGGTGGCCGGGGTATTGAGCGGGACATTCACCGCGCCCGAACTGACACCGAGGTTCTGCACCCCGTAAAAGCCGCTGCCAGCGGCGATCCAGGTGACGCCCGAGGTCGAATTGAACCCGGCGGTGGTGACGGTCGAGGACTCGGCGGGCGGTGCGCACCGGGTGTGATTTGCGCACTCCGCCAAGTGGTAGTTGCTGCGCTGCACCGCACTTTCACCGATGCGCAATGCCGCTTCCGCCCCCTGGAATGACTGGTTGCGCAAGGTCACGCCAGCGACCATCTTTTCCTGGAGCGTGGCGCTCTGCATCGACGCCAGACCGATCATGGTCAGCAACAACAGAAACACCAGGCTCATCAGCAGCGCCATGCCACGTTGGGCGTTTGCCGCAAGGAGCGCAGACAGCATCGACATACCCTCTACATCAGTCGGTTGCGCAAGGCGGCAACCACATTGAACGTTTGATCGCGCACGCGATGCTGAGGGTCCGTCAGGGTCAGGCTGATCCGCACACTGCGGATCAGCGCTGGCTCGACGGGGTTTTGGCTGTAGCGGGAAACAGCAATGTCAGTGGCACTGTCGGCAATACCAAAGCTGACATCAAAGGCGCTGACATTGCTCACCAGAGCCGCCGTTCTGGTGCCGGTGGTCAGCAGAATCTCACCATCTCGCAAGCGGTAATCCAGGCGGCGAATCGGTAATGCCAACTGCCCGGCGGCTGGGGCGTGGCGCTGGGTGTAGGCCGTTGCACCGGTCCGGCAGTCTGATACCACGGTCCAGGTGGGCACGCTGCCCTTGCCGCCGACATCCGACGTCACCAGGGTCAGTTGGCGCGCGGCGTTATCCCAGCGGATGGGCGTGGCGCGACTGGCCGCGAAGTCGCCGGCGGCACTGGCATCAACGATGGTCTCCAGGCAGCCGAACATACCAACCATGCGAATTTCCTGAATCATCTTGCTCAGGACATAGCGCGCATCCTCCTGCATCCCGGCAGACGCGCTCTGGCTGAGGTAGGTGTTTTTTGCCGAAATGAAGACCTGTGCCACCCCCAGCACCAACGTCAGGCTGATCGCCAGAGCGACCATCAACTCGATCAGGCTGAATCCACGACACGAGCCCTTCATGGCGCGCCCACCGGGTCAGTGGTCGCGCGACTGCTCAACACAAAACTGCGGCGGCCGTCCGGAGTGCCGGCGGCACGGGAGTCATCCCAGGAGATGGTGATGGTATACACCCGCTGGTTCAGGCTGATGCTGCCCGTGGCGGTCGGACCGCCAAAGGCGGTGATGTTGCGGGTGAAGTCATGCAGGTCCTGATCCCGGGCGAGCGCCAGGTTGCCCGCCGTCGGTGGCGTGATGCTGTAGTCGGCCCCTGAGTTGGCGCGGATCCGGTCCATCATGTCGTAGGCAATGAAACTGGCCTGGCTGGTCATCAGCGAGCTGTCGGTGTATTTGAGCGCCTTGAGCTGAATCGCTGCCGCCCCCAATAGCCCGACGGCCAGTATCACCAGCGCTACCAACACTTCGATCAGTGTCATGCCGTCCTGTGCACGTAGCCCCTTCATCCGCAGCTTCCACCCACGACAATCCGTCCGTTCAAACACACGCTCAGCGTCCGGCTCGAGCGTCCCAATACGTAATGGATAACCACTGCCTCATCCATCCCCGACAGCCCGCCCATTTCGTCGAAGTCGATACAGGCCACTCCCGAGGTTAGTGTCAGAGTCGCTGCGCTGCTCATCGCAGGAACAACCCGCAATACATTCGCCGGTATGCCTGTGCTGTCGTACACCGCCAGCTCCGCGGTCCAATCGTTCCCGCCCGCAGTTGGCTGAACCCGTGTAGGGCGTGAACGGTTGATCGCCTCCAACCGGGCGTAGTTGAGCGCGCGCTGCAAAGCGCCTATCTCGGTATCGGCCCGGGTGTTCTGCACCACACGAGTAAACGCTGGGATGGCCAGGGAGATCACGCTCAATAGAACGGCGAAGGTCACCAGCAACTCGATCAACGTGAAACCTTTTGTACGACGATTCATCACTCCCCTTCGCTGCCAACGGCTACACCTAGCGAACGCGTCGAACGTTTGTCCGGGTGCGCTCGCGCCCATCCACACGAACTCCAGGGAAGGAGATTTTATGTGCCAGAAAGGCTTCGGCCTGATCGAACTGCTTATGGGACTGGCAATCGCCACGATCGTTCTGCAACTCGTCAGCCCGGTATTCAGTGAGTTAACGGAATCAATGCGCCGGGAGAGTGCCGCGCAGTTACTTGCCAGTGGCCTGCGCAACGCCCGCACCGAAGCGCTGGTGCGTAATCAGGCGGTGGTCGTTCATGGCTTGAACGATGACTGGGGGCAAGGTTGGCGGGTGATTCTGGACATCAGCGGCCAAGGTCATCAGGACAACAGCAACCCGCTGTTGCTGCAGCGCCAGACCGGTACACCGCTGCCGATCGCCGGCAATCAAGCCGTGAAGCACTTTGTGCGCTTCAGCAGCCTGGGCGAGCCGCTATTGCACAATGGCGGGTTTCAAGCCGGGACGCTGCACATCTGCGCGACCGGCAAACCGGTCAGCCACCATCAGGTGGTGCTGTCCAGAAGCGGTCGCGTCAGTTTGCGCAGCGACAAAGCCGAGCAGGCCTTGTGTGCGAGGAGTACAGCCTCAGAGCAGGGAGCGAACCCGTAGTTCCTTGGGCATGGAGAACGTGATGTTCTCCTCGCGACCGGCCAGCTCATCGGCACCGGTGGCGCCCCAGGCATGCAACTGTTCGATCACACCACGCACCAGGACTTCCGGTGCCGAAGCGCCGGCCGTGATACCAATACGCTCGACACCATCAAACCAGCTGCGCTGCATGTCTTCGGCACCATCGATCAGGTACGCCGGAGTGGCCATGCGCTCGGCCAGCTCACGCAGGCGGTTGGAGTTGGAACTGTTCGGACTGCCCACCACTAGCACCACATCGCATTCGTCGGCCAGTTGCTTGACCGCATCCTGACGGTTTTGCGTGGCGTAGCAGATGTCGTCTTTGCGTGGACCACCGATGGCCGGAAAACGCGTGCGCAAGGCATCGATCACACGGCTGGTGTCGTCCATCGACAAGGTCGTCTGGGTGACAAAGGCGAGCTTGTCCGGGTTGTGCACCTGCAGGGCGGCCACGTCGTCTTCGTCTTCGACCAGGTAGATCGCGCCACCATTGCTGGCGTCGTACTGGCCCATGGTGCCTTCCACTTCCGGGTGTCCGGCATGGCCGATCAGGATGCATTCGCGGCCGTCGCGGCTGTAGCGCGCCACTTCGATATGCACCTTGGTGACCAATGGGCACGTTGCATCGAATACCTTCAGGCCACGGCCTGCGGCTTCGCTGCGAACGGCCTGGGAGACGCCGTGAGCACTGAAAATCACGATGACGTCATCCGGCACCTGATCCAGTTCTTCGACAAAAATCGCCCCACGGGCGCGCAGGTCTTCCACGACGAATTTGTTGTGGACCACTTCGTGACGCACATAGATCGGCGGCCCAAAGACTTCCAGGGCGCGGTTGACGATTTCGATCGCCCGGTCCACACCGGCGCAGAAGCCACGGGGGTTGGCGAGTTTGATTTGCATGCTGTGCCTCGTGTCTTGCCCTGTAGGAGCGAGCTTGCTCGCGAAAAACTCAAAGACACCGCGTTTATCCAGGATATACGCGTCATCGTTAACGATCATCGCGAGCAAGCTCGCTCCTACAAAAGGCCGGCTTAGTCGGTTAGAGCGCTTTGACGTCGATGATCTCTACGTCAAAGGTCAAGGTCTTGCCGGACAACGGGTGGTTGAAGTCGATGGTCACTTGCGCGTCATCGAATTCCTTCACCACACCTGGCAGCTCGGTATTGGCCGCATCGTTGAAGATCACCAGCAAGCCCGGGGACAGTTCCATATCCTGGAACTGCGAACGCGGAATGATCTGTACGTTCTGCGGGTTGGGCTGGCCAAAGGCGTTTTCCGGCGCGATGGTCAGTGTACGCTTGTCGCCGGCCTTGAAGCCGAACAGCGCCGCTTCGAAACCTGGCAAGAGGTTGCCATCACCGACCTTGAAGGTCGCCGGGGCCTTGTCGAAGGTGCTGTCGACCGTGTCGCCGTTCTCCAGGCGCAATGCAAAGTGCAATGTGACTTCCGTGTTCTGACCGATGCGTTGCTCAGCCAATGCCTGTTCAGTCATGAACGGTTTCTCCGGTTTTCTTGCTTTTGAACATATCCAGCGCGAGCATCACCGCCCCGACACTGATGGCGCTGTCGGCAAAGTTGAACGCCGGGAAATACCAGCGGTTCTGCCAATGCACCAGAATGAAGTCGATCACATGGCCCAAGGCAATGCGGTCGTAAAGATTACCCAGCGCGCCACCCAGTACCAGTGCCAAGGCAACGGCCAGCCAGGTTTCATTGCGCCCCAGGCGCTTGAGCCAGACCACCAGCACCGCACTGACCCCGATGGCGATCAGGGCGAACAACCAGCGCTGCCAGCCGGAGCTGTCAGCCAGGAAGCTGAAGGCCGCGCCCGTGTTGTAGGCCAGGGTCCAGCTGAAGTAATCGGGGATCACCACGATTTGCTGGTACAGGGTCAGCGAGCTTTCGAAGTAGAACTTGCTGGCCTGGTCGATGACCAGGACCAGCAGGCTCAACCAAAGCCAGCTCAGTCGTCCGAAACGACCCGCCGCATTAGGCATAGTGACGAACCTCGCCGGCACCGCTGATGTTGTCGACGCAACGACCGCAGATTTCCGGATGCTCAGGGTTCACGCCGACGTCTTCACGGCAGTGCCAGCAACGGGCGCACTTGGCATGGCTCGACTTGACCACTTTGAGCTTCAGGCCGCTGACTTCGGTAACCACTGCGTCGGCCGGCGCCTGCGCGAACGGTGCAACGCTGGCGGTGGAGGTGATCAGGACGAAGCGCAGTTCGTTGCTCAGCTTGGCCAGGTCGTCGCTCAGGGCGTCTTCGGCAAACAGCGTCACTTCGGCTTGCAGGTTGCCACCGACGGCCTTGGCCGCACGCTGGATTTCCATTTCCTTGTTGACCGCGACCTTGACCGCCATGATCCGGTCCCAGTACGCGCGACCCAACTCGAAGCCTTCCGGCAGTTCGGTCAGACCTTCGTACCAGGTATTGAGCATCACCGATTCGTTGCGCTCGCCTGGCAGGTACTGCCACAGCTCGTCAGCGGTGAAGGCCAGGATCGGGGCGATCCAGCGCACCAGCGCCTCGGAGATGTGGAACAGCGCGGTTTGCGCCGAACGACGGGCCTTGCTGTTGGCGCCGGTGGTGTACTGGCGGTCCTTGATGATGTCCAGGTAGAAACCGCCCAGCTCCTGCACGCAGAAGTTGTGCACCTTGGAGTAGACGTTCCAGAAGCGGTATTCGCCGTAATGCTCTTGCAGCTCGCGTTGCAGCAGCAAGGTACGGTCCACGGCCCAACGGTCCAGCGCGAGCATTTCTTCTGCCGGCAGGATGTCGGTGGCCGGGTTGAAACCGGTCAGGTTGGACAGCAGGAAGCGCGCGGTGTTACGGATACGCCGGTAGGCGTCCGCACTGCGTTGCAGGATCTGGTCGGAAACCGCTATTTCGCCCGAGTAGTCAGTGGATGCAACCCACAGGCGCATGATGTCGGCGCCCAGGGTGTCGTTGACCTTTTGCGGCGCGATGACGTTGCCCAGGGACTTGGACATCTTGCGGCCCGCTTCGTCGACGGTGAAACCGTGGGTCAGCAGCTCGCGGTACGGCGCGTGGTTATCGATGGCGCAACCGGTCAGCAAGGACGAGTGGAACCAGCCACGGTGCTGGTCCGAACCTTCCAGGTACAGGTCGGCACGCGGGCCGGCCTCATGGCCCATCGGGTGCGAACCGCGCAGGACGTGCCAGTGCGTGGTGCCCGAGTCGAACCAGACGTCCAGGGTGTCGCTGATCTTGTCGTACTGTGGCGCTTCATCGCCCAGCAGCTCGGCGGCGTCCATCTTGAACCAGGCTTCGATGCCTTCGGCTTCGACACGCTTGGCCACTTCTTCCATCAGCTCGACAGTGCGCGGGTGCAGCTCGCCGCTTTCCTTGTTCAGGAAGAACGGGATCGGCACGCCCCAGTTGCGTTGACGGGAGATGCACCAGTCCGGACGGTTGGCGATCATCGAGTGCAGACGCGCCTGGCCCCAAGCCGGCACGAACTGGGTGTCTTCGATGGCTTTGATCGCACGTTTGCGCAGGGTGTCGCCCGCGACAGGCTCTTTGTCCATGCCGATGAACCACTGCGCGGTGGCGCGGTAGACCAGCGGGCTCTTGTGGCGCCAGCAGTGCATATAGCTGTGTTCGATGACGCTGGTGTGCAGCAGCGCGCCGACTTCCGACAGCTTGTCGACGATGGCCGGGTTGGCTTTCCAGATGAACTGGCCACCGAAGAACGCAAGCGTAGGCACGTAAACGCCGTTGCTTTGCACCGGGTTCAGGATGTCATCGTTGACCATGCCATAGTGCTTGCAGGTCACGAAGTCGTCGACGCCATAGGCGGGCGCGGAGTGAACCACGCCAGTGCCGGCGCCCAGCTCAACGTACTCGGCCAGGTAAACCGGCGACAGGCGGTCGTAGAACGGGTGACGGAAATTGATCAGTTCCAGCGCCGCACCGGTGGCGGTGGCGATGACCGAACCTTCCAGGCTGTAGCGCGCCAGGCAGGACTCGACCAGCTCTTCAGCCAGCACCAGCAGCTTGTCGCCGACGTCGACCAGGGCGTAGTTGAACTCGGGGTGAACGTTCAGCGCCTGGTTGGCCGGGATGGTCCACGGGGTGGTGGTCCAGATCACGATCGAAGCCGGCTTGCCCAGGGACGGCAGGCCGAACGCGGCCGCCAGCTTGGCTTCATCGGCGATCGGGAACGCGACGTCGATGGTCGAGGACTTCTTGTTCTCGTACTCGACTTCCGCTTCCGCCAGGGCCGAACCGCAGTCAAAGCACCAGTTCACAGGCTTGAGGCCCTTGAACACAAAACCACCCTTGACGATTTCAGCCAGGGCACGGATTTCACCGGCCTCGTTCTTGAAATCCATGGTCTTGTACGGGTTGGCGAAGTCGCCCAGCACACCCAGGCGGATGAACTCGGACTTCTGGCCTTCGATCTGCTCGGTGGCGTAGGTACGGCACAGCTCACGGGTTTTATCCGCGGTGAGGTTCTTGCCGTGGGTCACTTCGACCTTGTGCTCGATCGGCAGGCCGTGGCAGTCCCAGCCCGGAACATAAGGCGCATCGAAACCCGACAGGGTTTTCGAGCGGATGATCATGTCCTTGAGAATCTTGTTGAGCGCGTGACCGATATGAATGGTGCCGTTGGCGTACGGAGGACCGTCGTGCAGAACGAACTTTGGACGATCCTTACCAATCTCACGCAACTTCTGGTACAGGCCAATGCTGTCCCAGCGCTGCAGAATCTGCGGTTCGCGCTGAGGCAGGCCGGCCTTCATTGGGAAGGCGGTGTCCGGAAGGTTTAGCGTGGCTTTATAGTCGGTCATTTAAGGCTCTTCATTAGCGATGGGCGCTAGGTGCGGCATAGGCACGGGCGGCGGCGACATCCGCATTGATCGCCGTCTTAAGCGCCTCCAGAGAGGCGAAACGCTGCTCTTCACGCAGCTTTTGGTGGAAAACCACCGTCAAACGCCGGTCATACAGATCGCCGGCAAAATCTAGAACATGAATTTCCAGGTGGGCTTTGCCATCACCTGCGACCGTTGGCCGAACGCCGATATTGGCGACACCCGGCCAGGTCTTGCCGTCGATGTCGACGCTGACCAGGTAGACCCCGGACAGTGGCACACGACGACGCTTGAGTTGCACATTGGCCGTCGGCGTACCCAGTTGGCGCGCCAGCTTCTGCCCATGCAAGACCCGCCCGGCAATCCGGAACGGACGACCGAGCAAGCGCTCGGCCAAGGCGAAATCAGCGGCCGCCAGGGCATTACGCACCTGGGTACTGCTGACACGCAAACCCTCGAGTTCAACCGTCTGTGCGGCTTCAACCGTAAACCCGTGAACCTTCCCGGCCTGCTGCAGGAAATCGAAATCCCCTGCCCGGTCACAGCCGAAACGGAAGTCGTCACCGACCTCAAGATGCTGTACGCCCAGGCCGTCGACCAGGATGGTCTCGACGAACTCGGCGGCGCTGAGCTTGCTCAACCGCTGGTTAAAGGCCAGGCATAGCACCCGGTCAACACCTTCGTCAGCCAGCAGCTGCAACTTGTCGCGCAAGCGTGCCAAGCGGGCAGGCGCGGTGTCGGGCGCAAAGAATTCACGCGGCTGCGGCTCGAAAATCACCACGCAGCTGGGCACGCCCAACTCAAGCGCACGTTCGCGCAGCCGGCCCAGGATAGCCTGGTGGCCACGGTGAACACCGTCAAAGTTGCCAATAGTGGCGACGCAGCCCCGATGCTGGGGGCGCAGATTGTGGAGGCCTCGAACCAGCTGCATAACGCGCTTCTTGCTCATAAAGTGGTCGATTATAACCACACCCGGCGGCCGACGACAGGCAACACCGTAACCCAAAGTGATCGAACCGACAAAACCGCCATCCGAGCCGCCATTATTGAGCCAATGTCCTTAGCTCAACGCCTTGCGGTTGAAGTCCCGCAGGCGGAAACCCAACAGCGCCAGCATGCCGAAATACGCGACCACGCCGGCAACCACCAACGCCCCCAGGCGCAGGAAACGCTCCAGCATGCCGCCCTCGCCCCAGGCCGGCATGAAATGCATCAGCCCCAGCAGCACCGCCGACATCACGCCCACGGCCAGCACCAGCTTGAGGCTGAACTTCCCCCAGCCCGGTTGCGGTTGATACATCTTCTGCTTGCGCAGCTGATAGAACAACAATCCCGCATTGAGGCAGGCGCCGAGACTGATGGCCAGCGCCAGGCCTGCGTGTTTCAGAGAACCGATCAGGGCCAGGTTGAACAACTGGGTGACCACCAGGGTGAAAATCGCGATTTTTACCGGGGTGCGGATGTTCTGTTGTGCATAAAAGCCCGGCGCCAGCACCTTGATCAGGATAATCCCGAGCAACCCCACCGAATAGGCCACCAGTGCGCGCTGAGTCATGGCGGCATCAAAGGCGCTGAACTGACCGTACTGGAACAGCGAAACGGTCAGCGGCTCGGCCAGGATCCCCAGCGCCAGGGCGCACGGCAATACCAGCACACAACACAGGCGCAGGCCCCAGTCGAGGATGCGCGAGTACTCGTGACGGTCCTTGTTGGCGTAGGTCTTGGCCAGGGTCGGCAGCAGAATGGTCCCCAGCGCCACCCCCAGCACACCGGATGGCAACTCCATCAAGCGATCGGCGTAGTACATCCAGGACACCGACCCCGCCACCAGAAACGAGGCAAAAATAGTATTGATGATCAATGAAATCTGACTGACCGAAACCCCGAGGATCGCCGGCAGCATTTGCTTCATGACCCGCCAGACGCCGCTGTCGCGCAGATTCAGGCGCGGCAGCACCAACATGCCGATTTTTTTCAGGTGCGGCAGCTGATAGAGCAACTGCGCCAGGCCACCAGCCAGTACCGCCCATCCGAGGGCCATGACCGGCGGATCGAAGTACGGCGTCAGGAACAGCGAAAAGATGATCATGGCGACGTTGAGCAGCGTCGGCACGAAGGCCGGTACCGAAAAACGGTTCCAGGTGTTGAGGATGGCCCCGGCCAGCGAGGACAGCGAGATCAGCAATATATAAGGAAACGTCACTCGCAACAGGCTGGTGGTCAGCTCGAATTTTTCCGGAGTATCAACAAAACCGGGGGCTGTAGCCCAGATCACCCAAGGCGCCGCTACCACCCCGAGCACAGTGACCAGCGCCAGCACCAGCGTCAGCAAACCGGAAACGTAAGCAACGAAAGTCCGCGTCGCCTCCTCGCCTTGCTGGCTTTTGTATTCCGCCAGGATCGGCACGAACGCCTGGGAAAAAGCCCCCTCGGCAAAGATCCGCCGCAGCAGGTTGGGCAGCTTGAAGGCAATGAAAAAGGCGTCCGTGGCCATGCCGGCGCCGAAAATGCGGGCGATGAGGGTGTCACGGACAAACCCCAGAACCCGGGAAATCATCGTGATAGAGCTGACGGCAGCCAAGGATTTGAGCAGGTTCATTGAAGAGTTTTGTGCCTGTCGATAAACAGCAGGCGAACAATGCGCCTACTTATGCGATACTCCGCGCCGCAACAGCACAGAGCCAAAGCTCGCGAGTTTACAGGTCGTACGCCGGAATGAAATATCCCGGTGATTTATACCTACCACTTAGCGGAACGTCTCAACCGCCCTTGACAAGACTTCAACTCATCGGCATGATTCGCGGCCTATTTTGTTTGCTATTTCCCAAAAAGTCTTTCGAGGAGCTCGACGGTGGCCAACACACCTTCCGCCAAAAAACGTGCAAAACAGGCTGAGAAGCGTCGCAGCCACAACGCCAGCCTGCGTTCCATGGTTCGTACCTACATCAAGAATGTAGTTAAAGCCATCGACGCAAAAGACGCTGCTAAAGCGCAAGCCGCTTACGTTCTGGCCGTGCCTGTTATCGACCGTATGGCCGATAAAGGCATCATCCACAAGAACAAAGCTGCTCGTCATAAGAGCCGCCTGAATGGCCACGTCAAGGCTCTGAACGTTGCCGCTGCTGCCTAAGCGACACGCTCATTAAAAAACCGACCTCAGGGTCGGTTTTTTATTGCCTGTGATTCAGTGATCGCAGCGCAAAAAAATGGGAGCGGACCAAGCCCGCCCCCACATTTGGATCTTCGTTTACTTATTGAGCGTGCGCCCAAGGCAAAATCGGAATCGCCGTCACCGCATTCTGAGGACTACCCTCGATCAAGCGATCGCTGTAGACCAGATACACCAGGGTATTGCGCTTCTTGTCGAGGAAGCGCACCACCTGCATGGTCTTGAACACCAGGGAGGTACGCTCCTTGAACACCTCATCACCATCCTTGAGCTCACCCTTGAAGCTGATCGGACCAACCTGACGACAGGCGATGGACGCCTCGGCCCGGTCTTCCGCCAACCCCAACCCACCCTTCACCCCGCCCGTCTTGGCGCGAGACAGGTAGCAGGTCACACCATCCACCTTCGGGTCATCGAACGCCTCAACGACGATACGATCGTTTGGCCCAACGAACTTGAACACCGTCGACACCTGACCAATTTCCTCCGCCGATGCCAGCAGCGGCATCGCCAGCAACAACCCCAACAATCCTTTCACCATGCGCATACGCACTTTCCTTAAACCAGAATCAGGTTATCGCGGTGAACCAGCTCAGGCTCCGCCATGTAACCCAACAGACCGACAATCGACTCGGACGATTGACCGATAATTTTTTGCGCCTCAAGCGCACTGTAGTTGGCCAGGCCGCGGGCAATCTCACGACCATCCGGCGCCACGCAGACCACCATCTCGCCCCGACGGAAGCTGCCCTGGACCAGCTTTACGCCGACCGGCAGCAGGCTCTTGTTGCCCTGAGACAATGCCGCCACTGCCCCCTCGTCCAGCACCAGCGTACCGCGGGTCTGCAGATGCCCGGCCAGCCACTGCTTGCGTGCAGCCAGCATGCCGCGCTCAGGCGACAGCAAGGTGCCAATGCGCTCACCCGCCTTCAGGCGATCAAGCACCCGCTCCAGGCGCCCACCCACGATGATGGTATGAGCCCCCGAACGCGCCGCCAGACGCGCCGCACGCAACTTGGTCTGCATGCCGCCACGCCCCAATGCGCCACCCGTACCGCCAGCCACCGCATCCAGCGCTGGATCATCGGCACGCGCCTCGTAAATCAGCTTGGCATCCGGATTGTTGCGCGGATCAGCATCGAACATGCCGTCACGATCGGTGAGAATCACCAACAGATCAGCCTCGACCAGGTTGGCCACCAGCGCCGCCAGCGTGTCGTTGTCACCGAAACGGATTTCGTCAGTGACCACCGTATCGTTCTCGTTGATCACCGGAATGACCTTGAGCTCGACCAGCGCGCGCAGGGTACTACGCGCATTGAGGTAACGCTTGCGGTCGGACAAGTCGTCATGAGTCAGGAGAATCTGCGCCGTGTGCCGGCCATGCTCGGCAAAGCTCGACTCCCAGGCCTGCACCAACCCCATCTGTCCGATGGCGGCAGCCGCCTGCAGCTCATGCATCGCACTGGGTCGTGCGGTCCAACCAAGGCGACTCATGCCCGCCGCCACCGCCCCGGAGGACACCAGCACCAGCTCGACACCCGCCTCATGCAGCGCAACCATTTGCTCAACCCAGACGCCCATTGCCGCGCGATCCAGACCCTTGCCGTCAGCCGTCAGCAAAGCGCTGCCGATCTTCACGACCCAACGCTGCGCACCTGTCACCTTGCTCCGCATCATCTTCCAACCTATGCCGGCGAGCGGCGCGACCCAGCGCCACCCATGCGATTATTCGTAGTTGTTTTTTACAGATACTAAAACGCCGCTCAGTGAGCGGCGCTTGTAGTTTACTGCAACGAATCAGTCACGGACGTAAATGATTTCCGGACCATCTTCGTCATCCACATCTTCTTCATCCCAATCATCGTCACCGATGTCATGGACCGACTTCACGCCGCTGCGACGCAGGGCACGCTGGTCATCCAGCGCCTGCAACTGGGCACGCGCCTCGTCTTCGATGCGCTGATCGAGATCAGCCAGCTCTTCACGGTAAGCCGGGTCGTTAGCCAGACGATCAGCACGATCTTCCAGGTAACGCATGATGTCACGCGTCAGGCGATCGGTGCCGTCTTTGGCGATGGCCGAGATGACGTAGACCGGACCGGCCCACTCCAGGCGATCAACGATCTCCTTGACCCGCTCCTCATGCTCTTCCTCAAGGATCTGGTCGCACTTGTTCAGCACCAGCCAACGATCACGCTCAGCCAGGGACGGGCTGAACTTGGTCAGCTCGCTGACGATCACTTCGGCAGCATCCGCAGCACTGGTTTCATCCAGTGGCGCCATGTCGACGAGGTGCAACAGCAGACGGGTACGCGACAAGTGCTTGAGGAAGCGAATCCCCAGGCCCGCGCCATCGGATGCGCCCTCGATCAGCCCCGGAATATCGGCGACCACAAAGCTCTTCCAGCGGTCGACACTGACCACACCCAGGTTTGGCACCAGGGTGGTGAACGGGTAATCGGCCACTTTCGGCTTGGCGGCGGAGACCGAACGGATAAAGGTACTTTTACCGGCATTCGGCAAGCCCAGCAGGCCGACGTCGGCCAACACCTTCATTTCCAGCTTGAGGTCACGCTGCTCGCCCGGCTTGCCTGGCGTAGTCTGGCGCGGCGCGCGGTTGGTACTGGACTTGAATCGGGTGTTACCCAGACCGTGCCAGCCACCATGCGCCACCAACAGACGCTGACCCGCCTTGGTCAGGTCGCCAATGACTTCCTGGGTCGCCGAGTCGATCACCGTGGTACCGACCGGAACCCGCAACACCAGCTCTTCACCCTTCTTGCCGGTGCAGTCGGTACTGCCGCCGTTCGAGCCACGCTCGGCATCAAAGTGCCGGGTGTAACGGTAGTCGACCAGGGTGTTGAGGTTTTCGTCGGCGATCATGTAGACCGAACCGCCGTCACCCCCATCACCACCGTTAGGACCACCGTTTTCGATGAATTTTTCGCGACGGAAACTCATGCAACCGTTGCCGCCGTCACCAGCTTTTACTCGAATCGATACTTCATCAACGAACTTCATAACAAAACGCCTCTCGCCATACGGACGAGCCGAAAAACACTAAGACATAAGACTCTTGCAAAAATGAGCGCAGCGACCCCAATCAACGACCGTGTCATCCAGCGCCGGCAGCCCATACAAACAGTTTTGCAAGAGACTCACCCCACAAACGAAAAAGCCCCGTCGCAAGACAGGGCTTTTCCAGCAACTACGTAATTATGCCGCGACGACTGGAGTCTTCGGGACAATGCTCACGTAACGGCGGTTGAAAGCGCCTTTTACTTCGAACTTGATCACGCCGTCGATTTTCGCGAACAGAGTGTGATCTTTACCCATGCCAACGCCGTAGCCAGCGTGGAATTGGGTGCCGCGCTGACGCACGATGATGTTGCCCGGGATGATAACCTGGCCGCCATACATCTTCACGCCAAGGCGTTTGGCTTCTGAGTCGCGACCGTTACGGGTACTACCACCAGCTTTTTTGTGTGCCATGAGTTCAATTCTCCTAGTGAGGAATTAGGCTGAAATTAAGCCTGAATACCGGTGATTTTGATCTCGGTGTACCACTGGCGGTGGCCCATACGCTTCATGTGGTGCTTACGGCGACGGAACTTGATGATGCGGACTTTATCGTGACGACCTTGGGAGATCACTTCAGCCACAACGGTAGCGCCAGCAACAACTGGAGCGCCGATATTCACGTCGTCGCCATTGGCAACCAACAGAACGCGATCAAAAGTAACGGATTCGCCGGTAGCGATTTCCAGTTTTTCGATCTTCAGGTATTCACCTGGGGCGACTTTGTACTGCTTGCCGCCAGTAACGATTACTGCATAAGACATGGTATTTCTCCGATAATCCTGCTCACCCAGCTCTTTATAAGAAGAGGTATTGGCTGGCATGGCTGCATGGGGCTGGAAGGCCCGATTGCAATTGCGTAAGGCAGGTGCTGCCCAGGAAGTTCAGGGTGCGCGATTGTACGCAAGGCGCGAGCACCTTGCAAGGGGCCTTCCATCGCGCCTTGACACCTGCTGGCGTGGGTCCTAGCATGCCGCGCAACCCTTCTGGAGCAACTGTCGCTGATGCAACCCCAAGCTTTCTACCGCGCGGTGGCGGACGATTTTAACGCCGTCGACGGCATCATCAAGAAGCAGCTGACTTCCCGAGTGCCGCTGGTATCGAAAATCGGCGACTACATCACCTCGGCTGGCGGTAAACGCCTGCGTCCTTTATTAGTGCTGCTGTGCGGCAAGGCCCTGGGTCGCGAAGGCGACGACATGCGCCTGCTGGCGGCCACTATCGAGTTCCTGCACACCGCCACCCTGTTGCATGACGACGTGGTCGATATGTCCGGCATGCGCCGTGGACGCTCGACCGCCAACGCCATGTGGGGCAATGCGCCAAGCGTGCTGGTTGGTGACTTCCTGTATTCGCGCTCGTTCGAGATGATGGTCGAACTGGGCTCGATGCCGGTGATGAAGATCCTCTCGCAAGCCACGCGAATCATCGCCGAAGGCGAAGTGTTGCAGCTGTCCAAGGTGCGCGATGCCAGCACCACCGAAGAAACCTACATGGAAGTCATCCGCGGCAAAACCGCGATGCTCTTCGAGGCCTCGACCCACAGTGCCGCTGCCCTGGCGGGCGCGACAGTGGAACAGAGCGAAGCCTTGCGTACCTTTGGCGACCACCTGGGCGTAGCCTTCCAACTGGTCGACGACCTGCTCGACTACCGTGGCGATGCAGAAACTCTGGGCAAGAATGTCGGCGACGACCTGGCCGAAGGCAAGCCTACCCTGCCACTGATCTACACCATGCGCGAAGGCACGCCGGAACAGGCGGCACTGGTGCGCCAGGCGATCCAGAAGGGCGGCATCGAAGACCTGGAAAGCATCCGTGCTGCCGTGGAGGCTTCGGGCTCGCTGGACTACACCGCGCAACTGGCCCGCGACTATGTGGCCCGAGCGATCACCTGCCTCGAAACACTGCCCGCCAGTGAATACCGCGATGCGTTGGTCGAATTGAGCGAGTTTGCGGTCGCCCGTACGCACTAAAAGCGGTCCCTTGTGGGGGCGGCGTTCCGACGAAGGCGGTGTGCCATTCAACGATGATGTTGGATGTTATGACCTCTTCGCGAGCAACCCCGCCCCCACAGGTCATCACCGTCGTGCCCTCTCCCGTGTAAAACCCTATACAATGTGCGCTTTTAGCGATCCTGAATCCAAGGAGCCTTAGTGAGCACGTTGCCACCCTGCCCAAAATGCAATTCCGAATACACCTACGAAGACGGCGCCCAGCTGATCTGCCCTGAGTGCGCCCACGAGTGGTCCGCCAATGGCGAAGCCGAAGCCGCGTCCGATGAAACCATAAAAAAGGATTCGGTCGGCAATGTCCTGCAAGATGGCGACACCATCACCGTGATCAAGGACCTCAAGGTCAAAGGCACTTCGCTGGTGGTCAAGGTTGGCACCAAGGTCAAGAACATCCGCCTGTGCGATGGCGACCACGACATCGACTGCAAGATCGACGGCATTGGCCCGATGAAGCTCAAGTCCGAGTTCGTCAGAAAGGTCTGAGCCTGTTGCATGCCATCCCGCGCCCGGCGTGGGATGGTGCATCCCCCGTTTAGCCCCCCCTTCCCGCCCAGTAGCAAAACGCCATCCGTTTTGACCTTCAGCAATTCCCACACAAAAAACAGCACAAACCGCCAATAGGCACTTGCTATTAATTGAATAAGAATTATTCTCATCAAACCATTAAAAAGGAGATGAGCATCATGACTTACTTGATCGATGCCTGGCTGGACCGCCCGCACCCTTACCTCAGGATCCTGCATCGGGAGACCGGGGAAGTATGCGCGGTACTTGAAGAAGAAGCCTTGAACGAGCTACAGGACCAGGGTGATCTGGACGTCAACGGCCTGAGTTCCAGCGAGCCAGTGGTGCTCAAGGAACTGGTACGCAACCTGTTTCTGTTCTGCTATGCCCGAGCATTGCGCCCGACCAATGAGCTGAACAACAAGCTCGAGATATGAAGGTTGTATGCAAAATGTCGGAGCGAACCCTGTGGGAGCGGGCTTGCTCGCGAAAGCGATCTGACATCCAACATTGATGTTGTCTGACCTTCCGTCTTCGCGAGCAAGCCCGCTCCCACATTATCGAGCCCGCTCCACACTCAGGTCTTACAGAACGTCCAGCAGCTCGACGTCGAATACCAGAACGCTGTGCGGCGGAATGCTGCCAACGCCTTGAGCGCCGTAAGCCAGCTCGCTCGGCACGTACAGGCGCCATTTGCTACCGGCGTTCATCAGTTGCAGGGCTTCGGTCCAGCCAGCGATCACGCCGCCAACCGGGAACTCTGCAGGCTGGCCACGCTCGTAGGAGCTGTCGAACACAGTGCCGTCGATCAGGGTGCCATGGTAGTGAGTACGCACGGTGTCTTCACGGGATGGCTTGGCGCCCTCACCTGCGGTCAGCACTTCGAATTGCAGACCGGAAGCCAGAGTGGTGATGCCATCACGCGTGGCGTTTTCAGCCAGGAATGCCAGGCCAGCACCGGCTGCGGCTTCAGCCTTGGCAGCCGCTTCGGCTTGCATGATTTCACGGATAACCTTGAAGCTGGCCGACATGGCTTCCTGGCCAACACGGCTTTCCTTACCGGCGAATGCGTCGGTCAGACCGGCCAGGATCGCGTCCAGGTTAACACCCGGTGGCGGGTTGTCGCGCAGTTGGTCGCCCAACTGACGGCCAATGCCGTAGCTGACGCGGGTTTCGTCGGTGGACAGATTTACTTCGGACATGACACTGCTCCGCTGTGCGGACGGCCCGAGACATCGCCGTGCGAGCACAGCGCATCCCGGGACGCCCGGAACCAAAAGGGCGAGCAGACTAGCACAGATGCCGTGGCCGTGATCAGGGGGAAGCCCTGTCAGGCCACCCCCTACATACCCGACTCGACGCCTAGAGCGGCACCTTCAGGCTCTCTTCCCCACTGGAACCCAGGCCGCACATCTCGTCATGCACCGAGGTATGGACCAGGTTGAACGGCAGGTCGGGAAAGGCGTGCAGCACCTCCCGCGCATGCTCCACCGAACGCAGGTGCATCACCTGGCCGTGTCGGTCTTCGACCACATGAGCCGCTCCGTGCATTCGGGCTTCAAGCACGTAGATCCCGCCTTCCATGGAGATCAGGTTCAGCTCATCGACTTTCCGGGCGATGGCATAGGCGTTCAACTCCTGCAGATTCATGAATGCACCCCGCGCAATGGCGACCCCGAGCCCTTACAGGGATATTCCCCGGCGCCGCAAAGCACAAGCCAGAAACGCCACCGCCCGTCCGTTTCTCAACGGCCGGGCGGCAAGGCACTGCGCAGGGGCGAGCAATCAGTGCTTGGTCAGCTTGTCCAGATAACCCATGGCGAACGCAGAAATCACGAACGTCATGTGGATGATCACGTACCACTTCAGGTGCTCGGGATCGACGTTCTTGGCGTCCATGAAGATACGCAGCAGGTGGATCGAGGAAATCGCCACGATGGAGGCCGCGACTTTCATCTTCAGCGAAGAAGAGTCCATCGTGCCCAACCAGTTGAGCTTTTCCTTGGATTCATCGATGTCGAGCTGGGACACGAAGTTTTCATACCCGGAGATCATCACCATCACCAGCAGGCCACCTACCAGCGCCATGTCGATCAGCGACAACAGCACCAGGATCAGGTCGGACTCGGCCATCGTGAACACGTTGGGAATAACGTGAGCGACTTCCTGGAAAAATTTCAGGGCCAGGGCCAGCAAGCCCAGGGACAGGCCGAAGTAGATCGGCGCCAGCAACCAGCGCGACGCGTACATTGTATTTTCGATAAAGCGTTCCATTGAATCTCACGTCAGGGCTGAAAATGGCGGCGAGTATATCAGCCGCTCAAATCCCCATAAACCGCAGAAAAATCCACAACCTGCGAGTGTGGCAAAGCGAATTTCTGCTAACGTCCAAAGCATCCGCACCGCTGTGTTGCGCCGTATAGGAACCCGGAAAATGGATTGGCGATTGCCCTCGACGACTATCGGCCTTTGCTTCGCGGCGCTGATGGGTGGCTGCTCGCCCAGCGCTGACACCCCACCGCAGAGCCTTGAGGACAAGACCGCGCAGTTCGAAAAGTCGCTGGACGCGATTCAGGACCCCAAGCTCAAGGATGCCGTGAGCCACCTCGGTAGCTCACTGCTCCTGCTCGAACGCGCACAGCAAGCGCTCGACAGCAAGCCGATCGAAACCGAATACGCCGAAGACACCCTGGCGCCGCTCAGGCACTACCCCAGCCTGCAAGCGCTGGTCGACACCTACATCAATGGCCTGTTTGTACTGCGCAAGCACTCCAGCTCCGATTACCTGACCGACCTGCAACCGGTCTTCCCCTTCAGCTTCAACACGCCTTCCGGCCTTCCCCTCCCTTATCGCCTGGAATGGCAATCCGTCACGCTGAATAACAGGCAGGTCATCCCCTTCCGGCCCGAGTGGTCGGAAACCAACCCCGGCATTCAGTTGAGCCCGTCCAGCGCCAACCTGACCGATCCGGATGTCCTGACTGTCGCTTATCCCTTTACCGAGGGGCTGAAGGTCGACAACAAGAACCAGCCGCAACCGCAGACACTGCAGGGCAAGATCAAAGTCATCGCACCTCGCGAGGTGGTGACCTTCAACCTGACGAAAAAGGATATCGGGCAAGCGCGCAGCGACGGCAACATCAGCCTCGTCTTGCGCGCCCTGGACAAGCACTACGCCGAAATCGAGTTCAACAACCATGCCGCACTGGCCCTCGAAGTCAAGGGCATCTCGGTCAACCCGCTGATCGTCCAGGCCAAAGACCAGACCGGGCAATTTCTTTCCCGCGCCGGCTCGATCAATCAAGACCCCACGCAAATTGCCTTCTACCAGAAACAGCTCGCCAGGATGCAGCAGCAAGCAGCCTGGAGTGATGCCCTGGAAAAAAAGCTCAACGACGAGCTTCGCAGCTTTGAGCAACAACAAACGCACCAGTACGCCAAAGTGTATTTCAACGGCCCGATCGACAGCCTGGACGTCCACGTCGCGGACTTTTCAACCGTCACGGTCACCCGCAAGGACCTGGACTTGCCGGTACGACGCCTTGACCGCACCACCACCGACAAAACCATCCAAAGCCTGAAACTTCCGGTCACGGTGTATGACGATCAGGCCGGCAGCTGGCTCAAAGGTGCCTCGCTGAATGAGGAGCAACTGAAAAAAAGTGTTCGTATCAGCCAATCGGTGGAGGATCCCAGCGCTGCACGCATCGAGTTTGACCACCCCAGAAGCTTTAACGACGAACTGCTCGGCAACACCTTCAGCCCCGGCGATACACCCGTGACCTTCTTCACCCAGGATGAAAAAGGCAGCCGTGGCAAACCCGTCGACCTGCCCCCCGAAGCCTTTGCCGTCGACCCTCTGCGGGCGACCATTACGTACGACCTGACGCTGTTCCCCCAGCCCCCCGCCTACGTTGTCGGCTCGATGCCACTGTTTCTCGCCATCATTGAAAAAAACAGCCTCAGCGCAGGCAAGCTGCCCAAAGGCCTGACACTCAAGGGCAACGTTCTGGTGGTGGACCAGAAGCTGTTCCCCGCGCCAGACTGGCGCTTCTTTGCCAAGGACGCGAGCGGTCTCTACCTGAAGGAGATTCTGAAGGTCCGCCACGACACCGGCCAGAAAGGAATCGCAGCGTTCGATGCGCACTATTTCTACGGCCAGCCGACCAGCCTGGAAACGTACCAGCGCACCGACCTCGAGACGGTCGAATATGGATTCGAGGTCAAACTCGACAAGGCTCCCCCCCCAAGCCCTGCCGAGTAGCCGCCTAATGCTCGGGATGGAACTCGAAACCACTCGGGTTGCGGCAACGGCCACCGTTGATTTCCCGCAGTTGGGCCTGCAGGTGCAAGCACCAGATTTGCGGATCATCAGTCAACTGGTAACCATGCATCGTCAGGCTTTCAACGATGGTATCGAGGATGGATTCAGCCACGAACGGACCATGAAACGGGCCTTGGGCCTTGATTGCCGAAGGCTGCTCACCGGCCATGCCGGCGGCAAACAACAAGGTCCACATGCCCGTATCCCCGGCTAGCGGGCGAATACTGCATTCGATACGGGTGACCAGGCCCAGGCACTGACGGGTGAGGCAGAGGTTGCGCGACATAGCGGCGACCCTCGGTAGATCCGGTGTTCAGCCTCCACGCGAAGGCTGGCTCGATCCAGTGATGACTGTCGATGTCCTTGAGCTGAGCATAGAAGAAAAGCGGAATCAGCAGGTTGACGGCGCCAGGAAGGCGCCGAATGGTCATTTGCTGTTTTATTGTCGCCACCTGGGTGGCAATCAGCGAACCTGTTAGGGCCCACAACAAACCCGTGGCGAAGGAGCTTGCTCCCGCTGGACCGCAAAGCGGTCCTAAAACGGGCAACGCGGATGTTCAGTCAACCCGCAGATACCCGTTTACGACTGCTTTGCCCGAGCGCGGACCGGTCGAGCGGGAGCAAGCTCCCTCGCCACAATGGCAATGCCATGTTTCTAGAGTCTGGCCGGCTTGGCCGCGATCAGGGCTTCGTGGGCCAGTTCCTTCTCGGCCTCTTTCAAGTCCTCTTCGCTGATCATCTCGGCAATCACCCGCAAGCGCTCCACCACCCGCGCGTTGACGCTGCCCTCGGGGAATTGGCCCTCTTCATCCGGATCACCGGCCGCTTCGCCCACCAGCAGGCTCAATGCCTCGTCGGCCTGACGCACCGCATAGACATGGAACAAACCGGCACGTACGGCCGCCAGCACCCGCTCATCAAGCATCAGCGTGGCCACGTTGGCCTGGGGAATGATCGCACCCTGCTCGCCGGTCAAACCCCGCGCTTCACAGAGCCGGAAGAAGCCTTCGATCTTCTCGTTGACCCCACCCACCGCCTGCACTTCACCGAACTGGTTGATCGAGCCGGTGATGGCAAAGCACTGCTTGAGCGGGGTTTTCGACAAGGCCGAAATCAGCGTGCAGGCCTCGCCCAGGGACGCGCTGTCACCGTCGACATAACCGTAGGACTGCTCCAGCGCAATACTCGCCGAGATCGCCAAGGGGAATTCCTGGGCATAACGGCTGCCCAGATACCCGGTGAGAATCATCACGCCCTTGGAGTGAATCGGCTGGCCGAGGTTGACCTCTCGCTCGATGTCGACAATACCGCTGCCCCCCGGGTAGACCGTGGCGGAGATCCGCGCCGGTATACCGAAGGCCGAGTCACCGACTTCCAGCACGGTCAGGCCGTTACACTTGCCCACCGCTGCACCATCGGTGTCGATCAGGATGATTCCGGCCAGCATGTCATCGAGAATCCGCGCCGACACACGCCCGGTACGGGTGGCCTTGGCCTTGAGCGCACGCTCGATGTGCCCGGCGTCGGTCATCTCGTCAGCCGCCAGGTGACGAATGAAGTCCGCCTCGCTGACCAGTTGGAACAGATCACCAATACGTGCCGACAAACGCCCCTGGTGTTCGGCCAGGCGCGCACTGTAAGTCGCCAGACGCGCGACCGCATCGGCCGTCAGCGGCGCCATGCCCTCTTCCGAGGTGCGGGTCTTGAGCAACTGGGCGAACTGCTCCAGGCTCTCGTCAACCAACGGGATGTCTTCGTCGAAGTCCACCAGCACCCGGAACATCTCCTGGAAGTCCGGATCCAGGTCCTGCAGCGTGTAGTACAACTGGCGCGCACCGATGATGACGACCTTGACCTGCAACGGGATATGTTGCGGCGACAGGGTCACCGTGGCCAGCCGACCCAGTTCGCCCAGCGGCGACTCCATTTTCAGTTTGCGTGACTGCAGGGCCCGCTTCAGCGCATCCCAGACAAAGGGCTCGCTGAGCATCTTTTCAGCTTCGAGAATCAGGAAGCCGCCGTTGGCGCGGTGCAGTGCGCCCGGGCGCAATTGCCGATAGGTGGTATACAGCGCGCCTTGATCGGTGCTGTATTCGATGCGGCCAAACAGGTTGTCATAGGTAGGATGCGGCTCGAACACCACCGGTGCGCCACCGCTGAACGGATGCCCCACCACCAGGCTAGGGCCGTATTGCTCTTCCAGCATTTTGCGCGCGACTGCGTCGGTCTTGCTGTCGTCGACCAATTGCTCGACGACGGTCTTGAGCAGGTACACCTGCATCGCTTGCAGGTAGCCGCACACCGCCGCGTTTTCCGCGTACTTTTCCGATAGTGGCGAAAGCAACGGCTGCAGGGCCAGGGTGATGGTCTCTTCGTTGAGCTGGCGCAACTGGTTGCTCGACTCACGCTTCCACTGCGGCAAACTGGCCAACTCTTCGTTCAGACGCTCTTCCAGGACGGAAATGTCTTCATGAAAGCGCTCGCGAACGGCTTCCGGCAGTTGGGCGAATTCCGCCTCGTCCAACGCCTTGCCTTCACTCATCGGGGTAAAGGCAATGTTGCTGCTGTCACGGTACAGCGCGACTTCCTTTTCCAGTGCCAGGCGCTCGATCACATCCAGGGCGCGGTCGTAGCGCTGGTTGAAGGCCCGGTCGATGGCGCTTTTCTTTTGCTGGTAGGACGGGTGTTCGAAGACTGCCGGAAAGGTCGCCAGCAGGTTGTCGATCAAGCCATTGATGTCCGCAATAAACGCACCCGCCGTGCCTGATGGCAACTCCAGCGCCCGGGGCTCGCGCGGCTCATCGAAATTGTTGACGTAGACCCAGTCCGCCGGGGTCTGCAGGCGCTTGCCTTCGGCCTTGAGGTAGCGTTTGACGAATGAGAAGCGACCCGTGCCGGGTTCGCCCATGACAAACACGTTGTAACCGGGGCGGGGCATGGCCACACCGAACTGCAAGGCTTCGACCGCACGTTCCTGGCCGAGCACACCGCGAAAAGGTTCCAGTTCATTGGTGGTAGAGAAGCTGAACTGTTCAGCGGAAAACGGACGAGTCAGCGCTTCAGGCGCTAGACGCAAACTGGCAGCAACAGGATCAGGCATCGGGCTTCCTTACTTCAGGCGGGGCAGTTGAGGCATTCTGGCGCTGCCCGCACCAGACTGGCAAGGCGCGCCTTGGCTAAAAGCATCGCCAAGCGCCGCCCCCCCCAGCGCAGCGGGGGTCAAATCAATGGTTATGCAGGAGAGTCATGCAAAACTACACAGATCCGGCGGATCGTGCCTAAACTCCATCCTGCGCGGCTGGACTAATAACCGGCCCACTGATGCCAAATTGGCCTCAGAACTCCTGTCCATTGGTACGCACATAAAAGAGAACACAGCTATGAAACGGATTCTTCTTGGTACTCTCTTCACCGTTGCATCCCTCAACGCCATGGCCCAGGCGCCAGGCGGGCCGGATTGCGGCTGGGGCAACATGCTGTTCGAAGGTCAGCGCGGCACCCCGGCGCACTTCCTGGCTTCCACCACCAACGGCACCTCCGGCAACGCTACCTTCGGCATGACCTCGGGCACCAACGGCTGCGCCACCAACGCTGCGCTGACCTATGGCGGCAAGTCCTGGGTCGCCATGAACGGCATGATGAACGAGCTCTCCGAAGACATGGCCAAGGGCCAGGGCGAAGCGCTGACCACCTACGCGGTGGTCCTGGGCGTCGCACCAGAAGACCGTGCACATTTCGCCGCCGTCACTCACGAGCACTTCCAGCAGATCTTCAGCAAAGCTGACGTGACCGCTGAAGATGTGCATACCAACACCCTGGCTGTGCTCAAGGGCGACGCCCGCCTGGCCAAATACGCGACCCCTGCTTAAGCTCGACCTCGCCCGCTCCGTCACCGGAGCGGGCTTTATTTTTTGGACCTGACTGCCTTTGGTCTTTATTTTTTCGACTCAAGTTGCCCACCATGCTCAAACGCCTTGCCTGTCTGGCGCTGTTTGTCTGCGCCCCGCTTTCCGCTGCGCCTCACTTCGACAACCAACGCTTGCAGCAACTGGCCAACGACCCGTTCTGGATTTCCCTGGGGCATTACGAAACCGCCAAACTGGGTGGCTGGCGCAGCTACATCAGCGATAAAAAGTTCTTCCTGGCAGCCCAGGGTGCCGAGCACCCCGATGCGGAACTGGCGGCCACTGTGCAGGCGCTCTACGGCCCGGCCAGCCTGGGCCAGCAGCACGCCCAATGCGTTTACCCGGCCCGTACCCGCTGGCTGAAAGCGCAGCTCAACCTCACCGACTTGCCGGCGGTGGACTGCAGTGAATTCAAGCAATGGTTCAAGGACGTCTCGCCCCACAGCGCAGTGATGATTTTCCCCGCGGCCTACCTCAACAGCCCCTCCTCGATGTTCGGTCATACGCTGCTGCGTATCGACCAGGCCGACGTGCAAAGCAACAACACCGCCCTGCTCAGCTACGCGATCAACTTCGGCGCCTACATCGAAGGCTCGGACAACAGCATTTTGTACGCCTGGAAAGGCCTGATGGGCGGTTATCCGGGACTGTTTGCACTGGTGCCCTACCAGGAAAAACTCTCGGAATACCGCAGCCTGGAGAACCGTGACCTGTGGGAGTACCGACTGAACCTGACGCAGGTCGAAACCGAGCGCATGGTTGAACACGTCTGGGAGCTCAAGCAGATCCAGTTCGACTATTTCTTCTTCGATGAGAACTGCTCCTACCGCTTGCTGGAACTGCTGCAAGTCGCGCGACCTGGCCTCAGGCTCACCGAACAATTCCCGTTGACCGCGATCCCTACCGACACGGTCAAGGCCGTGAAAGATGCAGGGCTGGTGGAAAAGATCGATTACCGCCCGTCCCGCGAACGAGAGTTGCTGAGCCGGGCCGAGCCGCTGTCCGACGACGAACAACAGTGGGTGCTGAAGGTCAGCGCCGACCAGAAACAGCTGCAGGCGCCAACCTTCAAGGCCCTGCCACGGGACCGCCAGGCGCTGATTATCGATGCCGCCTATCGCCTCGAGCGCTACCGGGCCAACGGCCAGGAGCGAGACCCGGCGCGCGCGCAACGCAGTTTCGAGCTACTGCGGGCAATTAACCAGAACCCGCCGCCGGAGTTGTCCATCGAACGCCCGGGACTGCCGGAGGACGGTCATCAGTCGCGAACCTGGCAGGCGGGCCTTGGCACCCGTGGCGACAAGGCTTTTGGTGAGTACGGCCTGCGCATGGCCTATCACGACCTCAACGACAATGCCGAGAGCTTCCCGCTCGGTGCACAGATTGAAATCCTGCAGATGAAGCTGCGCCAGTACGAAGGCAACGAGTGGCAGCTGCAACAATTCGATCTGGCGACGATTCGCTCGCTGACCCCGCGCAATGAACTGCTGCAACCCTGGTCATGGCAAGTGACCGGCGGCCTGGAGCGTGTGCCGGGCAAGCACGACGACGAAACCCTGGTCAGTCACGTCAATGGCGGCGGTGGCGGTACCTGGCAGTTGGGCGAGGATGTGCTGGGTTTCGCCCTGGGCACGGTACGTGTCGAGCACAACAATGATGTCGCGCAGTTCCTCTCCCCGGCGGCCGGCTTCAACAGCGGCGTGCTGTGGAAAAATCCGCTGGGCAACCTGAGCCTGGAAACCCGCGGCGACTTCTTCATCAATGGCGAAGTACGCCGTAGCCTGAGCCTGAACCAGCAATGGGAACTGTCACGCAACCTCGGCCTGCGCCTGAGCGCCCAGCGTGAATTCAGCCACGTCGCTTCGCCCGAGAACGAAGTGCTGCTGGAGCTGAAGTGGTATCACTACTGATGCCTGGAAGGCATGGATTTATCGCACGCAACAGGTCGTTTTCGGATAACCGGGAAAACCCAAAGCCTGCGAGCATGGCCTAAACTCCACACAGGGGGAACTGCCATGAGCCGCGCTTTCGTCAATGAAGATATTGCTGGTGAACAAACTGACCTGCCGGTAGAACGCCAGGTCAGTAGCCAGCCCAACTACGTCACACCCGAAGGCCTGAACTTGCTGCAAGGCAAGGTCGCCGAGCTGCACGCCGCGCATGACGAACAATCGGCGCAGGGTGAGCAGGCCGACAAGCAGCGCCTGGCCGAACTTGACCGCGACCTGCGCTACTACATCCACCGCCTGCAAAGCGCCCAGGTCGTGTCGCCAGCCACCTCCACCCGCAAGGTGCAGATTGGCAGTTGGGTGACCTACGCCGATGAGTTGGGCACCGAGCGCCGCGTGCAATTGGTGGGTGAAGACCAGGCCGTTGCCGCCAAGGGCCTGATCAACTGGGCTTCACCGCTTGGGCGTGCGCTGCTGGGCGCGCAACTGAACGACGAAGTGCTCTGGCAGCGCCCGGCGGGCGATCAACTGATTGAAGTCATCCGCATCGAGCCGGGTTAGACCACACCCTGGGCCAACATCGCGTCAGCGACTTTGACGAAGCCTGCGATGTTCGCGCCCTTCACGTAGTTGATCCGCCCGTTCTCTTCGCCGTAATGCACGCAGGCGTGGTGAATCGACTGCATGATGTTGTGCAATTTACTGTCGACCTCACCCGCGCTCCACAACAGGCGCATGGCGTTCTGCGACATTTCCAGGCCGCTGACCGCGACACCACCGGCATTGGACGCCTTGCCCGGGGCAAACAGGGTGCCGGCCTCGATAAAGATATCCACAGCCGCCAGGGTGGTCGGCATGTTCGCGCCTTCCGCCACGCAGATACAGCCGTTACGCAGCAGCGTGCGGGCGTCATCGGCATCCAGCTCGTTCTGTGTGGCGCATGGCAGGGCGATGTCGCAGGCCAGGCTCCACGGACGTTGCCCGGCGCGGAACTCCAGGCCGAAACGCGCGGCCAGCTCGCTGATCCGCCCACGGGTGACGTTCTTCAGCTCCAGCAGTGCCTGCCATTGCTCCTCGGTCAAGCCGGCCTCGCAGAACAAGGTACCCTCGGAGTCGGACAGCGAGATCACCTTGCCCCCCAGGTCCATGACCTTGCGGGCCGCGTACTGCGCCACGTTACCCGACCCCGAGATCGCCACGCGCTTGCCTTCGACCTTATCACCGCTGCGCTTGAGCATTTCTTCGGCGAAGTACACGCAGCCGAAACCGGTGGCTTCCGGACGAATCAGGCTGCCGCCATAGCTCATGCCCTTGCCGGTCAGCACGCTGGTGAACTGGTTGCTCAGGCGCTTGTATTGGCCGAACAGGAAACCGATCTCCCGCGCACCGACGCCGATGTCACCGGCCGGAACGTCGACATCCGAGCCAATGTGGCGGTACAGCTCGCTCATGAAAGCCTGGCAGAAACGCATCACCTCCGCGTCGCTCTTGCCCTTAGGATCGAAGTCCGAGCCGCCCTTGCCACCGCCCATCGGCAGGGAGGTCAGGGAATTCTTGAAGGTCTGCTCGAACGCGAGAAACTTCAACACTCCCAGGTTCACCGACGGATGGAAACGCAGGCCGCCCTTGTACGGGCCGATGGCGCTGTTCATCTGGATGCGGAACCCGCGATTGACCTGCACCTTGCCCTGATCGTCGACCCAGGAAACCCGAAACGCCACGGCACGCTCCGGCTCGCAAATCCGCTCCAGAATGCCGGAGGTCAGGTAATGTGGATTGGCTTCGAGAAACGGCCACAGGCTGCGCAGGACTTCTTCCACCGCCTGATGGAATTCGGGTTGGTCCGGGTCACGTTTTTTCAAGCGGGCAAGGAAGGATTCGACGGATTCGATCATGGAAAAGTCTCGGCAAATTTATTGTCGTTGGAGAGATTGAGCCGGACTGTAGCAAACGACAGGAGCACCGGAACAGCGCAAAATGTCGCACTTATGAAATTAAATGGTGCAATGGATATAATTTAATCCAAATTCAAAGCCATTTGTGCACAAAAACAGGGACTATAAAGGCGAGCCCTGCACCATCAGGAAGTTCACAATCGTTCTGTAGGAGCGAGCGCGCTCGCGATGGACGTTAACGATAACGCGTGTTTTCTGATTAAACACGTCGCCCTTGAGTTCATCGCGAGCGCTCGAACATCGACCGGCTGCTCCTACAAATGCCAAAAAAAAACGGAGCCCGCGAAGGCTCCGTCTCTCTATGCAACCAACCCCAAATCAGGCCAGTTTCTTGTGGCGTACCCGGTGTGGCTGGGCCGCGGCTTCGCCAAGGCGTTTCTTGCGATCGGCTTCGTACTCGGTGTAGTTGCCTTCGAAGAACAGCGCTTGCGAGTCGTCTTCGTACGCCAGGATGTGCGTCGCGACGCGGTCAAGAAACCACCGATCGTGGGAGATCACAATGGCGGCGCCCGGGAAGTCCAGCAGGGCTTCTTCCAGGGAACGCAGGGTTTCAACGTCGAGGTCGTTGGACGGTTCGTCGAGCAGCAGGACGTTGCCGCCCTCTTTCAGGGTCAGGGCCAGGTGCAAGCGACCGCGCTCACCACCGGACAGGTCCTTGACGAACTTCTGCTGATCACCGCCCTTGAAGTTGAAGCGACCGACGTAGGTACGCGACGGGATCTCGTAGTTGCCGATGCGGATCTGGTCGGAACCGTCGGAGATCTGCTGGAACACGGTCTTGCTGCCGTCCAGGTCTTCGCGGCTCTGGTCCACGCAAGCAAGCTGCACGGTTTCACCAACTTCGATGCTGCCAGAATCCGGTGTTTCCTTACCCATCAGCATGCGGAACAGTGTGGATTTACCCGCACCGTTACCACCGATCACACCAACAATGGCACCTTTAGGCATGGCGAACGACAGGTTGTCGATCAACACGCGGTCGCCATAGCCCTTGGTGACGTTCTTGAATTCGATGACCTTGTCACCCAGGCGCGGACCGGCCGGGATGTAGATCTCGTTGGTTTCGCTGCGCTTCTGGAATTCCTGCGACTGCATTTCTTCGAAGCGTTGCAGACGGGCCTTGGATTTCGACTGGCGGGCCTTGGCGCCTTTGCGCACCCACTCCAGTTCTTCTTTCATGGCCTTTTCGTGGGCCGACTGCTGCTTGGATTCGGCAGCCAGACGGTCGGACTTGGCTTCCAGCCAACCCGAATAGTTACCCTCGTAAGGAATGCCCGCGCCGCGGTCGAGTTCCAGAATCCAGCCGGCAACGTTGTCCAGGAAGTAGCGGTCGTGCGTGATCGCAACCACGGTGCCCGGGAAGTCGTGCAGGAAGTGCTCCAGCCAGGCTACGGAATCGGCGTCCAGGTGGTTGGTCGGCTCGTCGAGCAGCAGCATGTCCGGCGCGGACAGCAACAGACGGCACAGGGCCACACGACGCTTTTCACCACCGGACAGGACTTCGACCTTGGCATCCCAGGCCGGCAGGCGCAGCGCATCGGCGGCAACTTCCAGCTGGCGCTCCAGGTTGTGACCGTCGCCGGCTTGCAGGATGGCTTCGAGCTTGGCCTGTTCGGCGGCCAGTTTGTCGAAGTCGGCATCCGGTTCGGCGTAGGCGGCGTACACCTCGTCCAGGCGCGCTTGCGCGTCCTTGATCACGCTGACGGCTTCCTCGACCACTTCACGCACGGTCTTGGTCGGGTCCAGGATCGGTTCCTGTGGCAGGTAGCCGATGTTCAGCTCCGGCATTGGACGGGCTTCGCCGTCAAACTCGGTGTCGACGCCGGCCATGATTTTCAGCAGCGTGGATTTACCCGAACCGTTGAGGCCGAGTACGCCGATCTTCGCGCCAGGGAAGAACGACAGCGAAATATTTTTCAGGATTTCCCGCTTCGGCGGAACAACTTTGCCCAGCCGATGCATGGTGAAGACGTATTGAGCCATGGAGAACCTAGCGTCAGTAACGGTTGAATAAAAGCGGGCGAAGCCCGTGCCAGGCCATGCGCGGCGCGGGCATGGATCGAGATCAATGCCTGCGGGCGAGAATAAACCTGAATGTCTGGGGCTGGAACGCCCTGCGTAACCGGCAAAGCTACCTCAATGCGGGATAACCGTCCAGCCGGACGGGGCTGGCACTTTGCCACAACTCAAGGCATGCTAGCCGCCCTCCGGGCGTCCGGCTTATAGTGCGCGTCGCACCAGTGCAGCTCTATCGCAGGATTACAGTTTGTCCAATGCCACTCCGCCTACCTCCATGCGCGCACTGAATCCTGCGACTGGATCGCCCCTGCGCGGAACACTCAAGGGCACGCTGGCGACGCTGGTGCTGCTGTTGCTCGGACTGTTGTTCTGGCAGTTGCTGGACCAGCTTCGCGAGACCCAGAAAAACCAGCGCCAGTACACCATTGACTACACCGCCGACCTGGCCGCGCAAGTCAGCCTGAACATGGCGCTCAACGCCCAGATCGCGCTCAACCTGCTACCGATCGTCGAACAACCGCAGACCGATGAACAGCTGCAGGCCGTGTTGCGCAAACTGCAGCAGTCCCTGCCGGAGCTGCTCAGCGTGGCCCTGCTCAGCCCCTCGGGAAAGGTGCTGAGCGACAGTGCCAACGACAGCTCGGACGCCGAGTACCTGGGTGAGCTGGTCAAGCGCAGTCGGGCTCAGGCGCATTACTTCAGCAACGCCAACGACGGCTCCGTGGTGCACCTGTTACTGCGTCAGGCCAGCGGTAGCACACGCGGCTACTGGGCTCTGCGCCTGCGTCCGACGTTTTTCTCGTCGCTGACCAAACAAGGCGAGTCCGGCATCCGACCGATGTGGGTGGTGGAAAACCGCATCAACCAGCAGATCATCAGCCGCGACGACCTGATGCCGTCGACCCAGCCCAACGTGTTGACCCCCGAGGACCAGACCAACAGCGTCCTGATCGTGCCCCTCAGCAGCAGCGACTGGCAGCTGCGTGGGTTGTTCGACCGGCAACGGGTGATTGAACAGCTGCTACCGGCCTTTATTGGCAAGTGCCTACTGGGCCTGGCCTTTTCGCTGCTGCCGTTCATCGCCTTGCTCAGCATGCGTCGCCGGCAACGCCAGTTGCATGAAGGCCGTCGACGCTATCAGGACATCTTCGATGGCACCGGTGTCGCGCTGTGCGTGCTGGACCTTTCCGGGCTCAGAGCCGCCCTCGACAAAGCCGGCCTGCACTCTGGCAAACAGCTGCGTTCATGGCTGGAAAAACCCGAACATCGCCAGCCACTGCTACAGGAATTGCGCATCACTGAAGTCAACCAGCTCGCCTTGCGCCTGCTCAATGTCCAGTCATGCGAGCAAGCCTGGAAACTGTTGATCGAAGGCCGGCCACTGGCTGGCAATGCCATCGGCACTCCGCTGCTGGAGGCGGTGGTTAACCAACAGAAACAGCTGGAACTGGAAATCAAGCTCAAGGACACCCAGGGCCGCGATCAGCACCTGTGGCTGGTCCTGCGCTTGCCGGAAGCACAGCACGACTACAACGCGGTCATCCTCAGCATCAACGACATCACCAGCCGCAAGCTCGTCGAACTCTCGCTGCTGGAGCGTGAAGGCTTCTGGTCCGATGTGGTGCGCACTGTCCCCGATCACCTGTATGTGCAGGATGTGATCAGCCAGCGCATGATCTTCAGCAACCACCACCTGGGGCAGACCCTGGGGTACAACAAAACCGAACTGCACCAGATGGGTGAGTACTTCTGGGAAATCCTGCTGCACCCCGAAGACGCGGATCACTACCACCGCTTGCGCCAGGAACAACGCCAGGCCGGGTACAGCCAACTGCTGCAGTGCCTGCTGCGCTTCCGTCACCGCGACGGCAAATGGCGCTGCTTCGATATTCGCGAGCAGGCGCTGGCACGGGACACCCACGATCAGGTCACTCGCATCATCGGCGTGGCCAAGGACATCACCGACCAGATCGCAGCCAGCGAATCCCTGCGCGACAGCGAGCAACGCTATCGGATGCTTGCCGAAAGCATCAGCGACGTCATTTTCTCCACCGACAACAAACTCTCGCTCAACTATGTCAGCCCGTCCGTACAGGCTGTACTCGGCTATGACGCTGACTGGATATTCCAGAACGGCTGGCAATCGATCATCGCCAACCCGCAACAGCTGACCGGCATCTACAGCCTGATGGACCGGGTCAGCAAGGCCCTGAACAAACCTGAGCAACTGGCGCAATTGCGCGGCCAGGTACAGACCCAACTGTTCCTGTTCGACTGCCTGCGCGCCGACGGGCGCAAGATCCCGATCGAGCTGCGGCTGATCCTGGTGTGGGACGAACACGGCGCCTTCGAGGGTGTGCTGGGGGTCGGTCGTGATATCAGCCAGCAGCGCCGCGCCGAGAAAGACCTGCGCATGGCGGCCACCGTATTCGAGCACTCGACCTCGGCCATTCTGATCACCGATCCGGCCGGCTACATCGTGCAGGCCAACGAAGCGTTCAGCCGCGTCAGTGGCTACGAGGTGGCGCAGGTGCTCGACCAGCTGCCGAACATGCTGACCGTCGACGACCAGCAGGAAGCCCACCTGCGCTATGTGCTCAAGCAATTGCATCAACACAGCACCTGGGAGGGCGAAGTCTGGCTCAAACGCCGCAGTGGCGAGCATTACCCGGCCTGGGTCGGCATCACCGCCGTACTCGACGACGAAGGTGACCTGGCCAGTTACGTGTGCTTTTTCAGCGACATCAGCGAACGCAAGGCCAGCGAGCAGCGCATTCATCGCCTGGCCTACTACGACGCCCTGACTCACCTGCCCAACCGCACGCTGTTCCAGGACCGCCTGCACACGGCCTTGCAGTCGGCGGAACGGCAGAAGTCATGGGTGGTGCTGATGTTCCTGGACCTGGACCGTTTCAAACCGATCAACGACTCCCTGGGCCACGCCGCCGGCGATCGCATGCTCAAGGAAATGGCCACGCGCCTGCTCGGGTGCGTCGATGACGATGACACCGTGGCGCGCATGGGGGGCGACGAGTTCACCCTGTTGCTGCAACCGCGCGCCAACCGTGAAGTCGCCCTGAACCGGGCGATTCATGTCGCCGAACAGATTCTCGCCAGCCTGGTGAAACCCTTCGTCCTCGAAGGCCGCGAGTTCTTTGTCACCGCCAGTATCGGCATTGCCCTGAGCCCGCAGGACGGCAACGAACTGAGTCAGTTGATGAAGAACGCCGACACCGCGATGTACCACGCCAAGGAGCGCGGCAAGAACAACTTCCAGTTCTACCAGGCGGACATGAACGCCAGCGCCCTGGAGCGCCTGGAACTGGAAAGCGACCTGCGTCACGCGCTTGAACAGAATGAGTTCGTGCTTTACTACCAACCGCAATTCAGTGGCGACGGCAAGCGCTTGACCGGTGCCGAAGCCCTGCTGCGCTGGCGTCATCCGCGGCGCGGACTGGTACCGCCGGGGGATTTCATTCCGGTGCTCGAAGAGCTCGGTCTGGTGGTGGATGTCGGCGACTGGGTGATCAGCGAAGCCTGCCGTCAGCTCAAGGCCTGGCACCAGGCCAAGGTGCGCGTCCCCAAAGTTTCAGTGAACATCTCCGCCCGGCAGTTCTCCGACGGCCAACTCGGCACGCGCATCGCCACCATCCTCAAGGAGACGGGCCTGCCACCCGCCTGCCTGGAACTGGAGCTGACCGAAAGTATCCTGATGCGCGAAGTCAGCGAGGCCATGCAGATCCTCGCCGGGCTGAAAAACCTTGGACTGAGCATTGCGGTCGATGACTTTGGCACCGGGTACTCATCGCTCAACTACTTGAAGCAGTTCCCGATCGACGTACTGAAAATCGACCGCACCTTCGTCGACGGCCTGCCCAGCGGCGAGCAGGACGCACAAATTGCCCGGGCAATCATTGCCATGGCCCACAGCCTCAACCTGGCGGTGATTGCCGAAGGCGTGGAAACCCATGAGCAACTCGACTTCCTGCGCGAGCATGGCTGCGACGAGGTACAGGGTTATCTGTTCGGACGGCCGATGCCGGCCCCACACTTCGAAGCGCAGTTCAGCAATGATGCGTTGTTCATGTTTGACTGAAAGCAGCCTCAAGCTACAAGCAGAAGCCAATCCGCCTTTAACTTGCCGCTTGAGACTTGAGGCTTGCAGCTGCTTGAGCCCCATTCGTCTGCGACATGATGTCGTTTCATATGCCAGACAAAACCCATTGGGTTAGAATGCCCTCCTTTTCTGCCCCCCGATCCTTGAGGACCGCCATGTTCAGCCGTGATTTGACCATTGCCAAGTACGACGCCGACCTTTTTGCCGCCATGGAGCAAGAAGCTCAGCGCCAGGAAGAACACATCGAGCTGATCGCTTCGGAAAACTACACCAGCCCAGCGGTGATGGAAGCTCAAGGCTCGGTACTGACCAACAAGTACGCCGAAGGCTACCCGGGCAAGCGCTACTACGGCGGTTGCGAGTACGTCGACGTGGTTGAGCAACTGGCCATCGACCGTGCAAAAGAACTGTTCGGTGCCGATTACGCCAACGTTCAGCCGCACGCCGGCTCGCAAGCCAACAGTGCCGTTTACCTGGCCCTGTTGTCGGCTGGCGACACCCTCCTGGGCATGAGCCTGGCCCACGGTGGTCACCTGACCCACGGTGCCAGCGTTTCCTCCTCCGGCAAGCTGTACAACGCTGTCCAGTACGGCATCGACGCCAATGGCCTGATCGACTACGACGAAGTCGAGCGCCTGGCTGTTGAACACAAGCCAAAAATGATCGTGGCCGGTTTCTCTGCCTACTCGCAGATCCTGGACTTCCCGCGCTTCCGCGAAATCGCCGACAAGGTCGGTGCCTACCTGTTCGTCGACATGGCTCACGTAGCCGGTCTGGTCGCCGCTGGTGTCTACCCGAACCCGGTTCCATTCGCTGACGTCGTGACCACCACCACCCACAAGACCCTGCGCGGTCCACGTGGCGGCCTGATCCTGGCTCGCGCCAACGCCGACATCGAGAAGAAACTGAACTCCGCCGTATTCCCGGGCGCCCAGGGTGGCCCACTGGAGCACGTGATCGCCGCCAAGGCGATCTGCTTCAAGGAAGCCCTGCAGCCTGAGTTCAAGACCTACCAGCAACAAGTGGTGAAAAACGCCCAGGCCATGGCCGGCGTGTTCATCGAGCGCGGTTTTGACGTGGTTTCCGGCGGTACTGAGAACCACCTGTTCCTGCTGTCGCTGATCAAGCAGGAAATCTCCGGTAAAGACGCCGATGCCGCACTGGGCAAAGCGTTCATCACCGTGAACAAGAACTCCGTACCAAACGATCCACGCTCCCCGTTCGTCACCTCCGGCCTGCGCTTCGGTACTCCGGCTGTGACCACTCGTGGCTTCAAGGAAGCAGAGTGCAAGGAACTGGCTGGCTGGATCTGCGACATCCTGGCAGACCTGAACAACGACGCGGTGATCGACGCCGTTCGTGAGAAGGTCAAGGCCATCTGCAAGAAGCTGCCGGTATACGGCGCTTAATCAGCCCGCAAAACCGCAGCACATGAAAAACCGGTCAGCCATGACCGGTTTTTTTTCGCCTGCAAAACCGCTCAAGCCCGGGCCTTGCCCAGCAACTGGTAAGACCGGTAAAACCAAATCGTCAATTTTCACTTGCGAAGCCCTGAAAACAGGGCCTAGACTGCGCCTGCACTGGACATACCGGTAAGACCACAATAATTAAGTCCTGAATCTGATGCCCAAGCGCACGGCAGCCAGGACACCGACCAGGAATTCCTCCCATGCTCAGATGGTGCTCGCGTTCAATCTTCCTTCAAGTGGTGCTCGGCCTGGTGCTCGGCATCGTCTGCGGGCTGACCCTTCCCGAATACTCCGCCCAGCTCAAACCCCTCGGCGACGGCTTCATCAAGCTGATCAAGATGCTCATTGGCCTGATCGTGTTCTGCGTGGTGGTCAGCGGTATCAGCGGTGCCGGCGACCTGAAGAAGGTCGGGCGTATTGGCCTTAAATCGGTTATCTACTTCGAAATCCTGACCACCATTGCGCTGGTGATCGGCCTGGTGTTCGCCTTCAGCACCGGCATCGGCAGTGGTGCGAACATCCATCTGGATCAACTGTCTGCCAGTGACATGGGCGACATTGCCCAGCGCAGCGAGCACATGCACACCACCACCCAGTTCCTGATGGACCTGATTCCAAGCTCGGTGATTGGTGCCTTTGCCGACAACAACATCCTGCAAGTGCTGCTGTTTTCAGTGTTGTTCGGCAGTGCGCTGAACCTGGTGGGCGAGTCGGCGTCAGGCATCTCGCGGCTGATCAACGAACTCAGCCATGTGATCTTCCGTATCATGGGCATGATCGTGCGCCTGGCGCCGATTGGCGTGTTCGGCGCGATAGCCTTCACCACCAGCAAATATGGCCTGGATTCCCTGCAACACCTTGGCAGCCTGATCGGCCTGTTCTACCTGACCTGTGTCGCGTTCGTGTCTCTGATCCTGGGCCTGGTGATGCGCCTGTCCGGCCTGCGCATGCTGCCGTTCCTCAAGTACCTGCGTGAAGAGTTGCTGATTGTCCTGGGGACCGCCTCCTCGGACGCCGTGCTGCCGCAAATCATGCGCAAGCTGGAACACCTGGGCATTGGCAGCTCGACGGTTGGCCTGGTCATTCCCACCGGCTATTCGTTCAACCTCGACGGCTTTTCGATCTACCTGACCCTGGCCATCGTGTTCATCGCCAATGCCACTGGCACCCCACTGGCCATGAGCGATTTGCTGACGATCCTGCTGGTCTCGCTGATCACCTCCAAAGGTGCCCACGGAATTCCCGGATCGGCGCTGGTGATTCTGGCTGCCACACTGACCGCGATCCCGGCGATTCCGGTAGTCGGCCTGGTGCTGGTGCTGGCTGTGGACTGGTTCATGGGCATCGGTCGGGCGCTGACCAACCTGATCGGCAACTGCGTCGCCACAGTGGCCATCGCCCGCTGGGAAAAGGACATTGATGTACAACGGGCGCACAAGGTGCTTTCTGGCCAGCAGGGTTATACCTTCCAGCCTAGAAAGCCAGCCACCGCTGCCCATCAGCAGGAATTCTGAACAACCCCGGTGCCTGCCCAAGGGCAGGCACCACCGTTAATCCATTTCGATGCTCAGGAAGCGAACCGTGATCAGCTCGTCAACCGTCGTAAATTCAGTGGTAGAAAAACTTCGGGCCGCGCTGGCCCGGGGTCAGTGGCGCTCCGGCGAAATGCTGCCGGGGCAGCGCGAACTGGCCGAACAAATGGGCATCAGCCGCCCGAGCCTGCGCGAAGCGGTGATCGTGCTGGAAACCCTCGGGCTGGTGCGCTCGATGCCGGGTAAAGGCGTGGTGGTGCTGGAGGCCGACATCAGTGAGAGCCAAGGCCATGAAAGCGCGGTGGCCGGCGCAAGCCTGGAAGATGTACTGCAACTGCGCTACACCCTCGAACCGTTCATCGTCGGGCTGGTGGCGCAGTCCATCAGCAGCAAGGAAGTCGGACAACTGCGCCTGACCTTGATGGACATGCGCGAGGCCCTGGAAGCCAATGACAGCGAAGCCGGCGTGAACGCCTACATCGCCTTCCACGAAGAGCTGTTCACATTGACCTCCAACCCGATCTTCCAGAGCGTGGTGCAGCAGACCAGTGTCGCCCTCAAGCAAAGCGCGCAGGTGCTGCGCAACTCTCCGGAGCACCTGGCTGAACGCCTTGAGGAAAACGAAGCCGTGGTACGCGCCATCCGCAGCAAGAACAGCGCCCAGGCCAGCGCCGAAATGCGCCGGCACATTCTTCGCGAAGGTCAGCGCATGGGCATCGAACTGAACATTCCAGACGACAACCTCGGCAGTTGAACCCTCTTCGAACCGGAGACAGGCCATGAACAGCTTTGCTTCAGCGCAGCACAACCCTGATACGTCTGTTGCCCTGCCCTTTTCGCGCACGCGTCATCGCCCTCCTTCGGTGGATGACATTTACCCGCAGATCTTCGACGCCATTCTCGACCAGCGGTTTGCCCCGACCGGCCGCTTCAGTGAGGAAAGGCTGATCGAGATGCTCGGCATCAGCCGCAGCCTCGTTCGCCAGGTACTGACGCGACTGTCCCATCAGCAGATCCTCATTCTGCGGCCGAACCACCAGCCTCAGATTGCCGCACCGGACCTCGAACAAATCCGGCAAATTCTCCATGCCCGACGATTGACCGAGAGCACACTGGTTCGACTGGCCAGTCAGCAGCCTCGCCCCGAAGACCTGAAGCGCCTACGAGGGTTGATCGAGCGCCAGCGCCAATGCGCCGAGCGGAAACAGCGAGGTTCCTCGATCCGGTTATCGGAAGAGTTTCATCTGCAACTGGCCGAAATGGCGGGGAACGCACCATTGGCGCATTTTCTCAGCAGCCTGGTGCCCCTGACGTCGCTGGCCATTGCACAGCATGATGCGCAGACGGGTTTTTATTGCGTATGGCAGGAACAGGCGGGGATGGTCGATGCGCTGGAGCGTCAGGACGCGACAATGGCGGTGACGCTGATCAACCGGCATCTGGATCATCTGGCAGAAGTACTGCTCAACCCGGAACCCGTAGCCGCTCGACACTGTGTTGTTGGGTAGTTCGCCATCGTCGGGACGGTGTTCCGACGATAGCGCCCTGAAACACGCTGAAGATCACCGCCCTTGATCGGCCACCACCCGCGCAAACCCTTCACGGATTTTTTCTTCCGGCAAGTCATCGGCAATAAACACCATCACACTTTCCCGCGCTTCCCCCTCTAACCACTCCGTGTCCCAGTCGAAGCCATACAGCTTCAACACGCCCTGAAACACCAGGCGCCGGGGTTCGCCGACAATGCTCAGCACGCCTTTGTAGCGCAGCAGTTGCTTGCCATGCTCCTCCAGCAGTTCGTTCATGAAGCCGCTGAGCTGGTCGATATCCAGCGCCTTATCGGTGCGCAGCACCAGGCTGGAAATGCGGTCAATCGTGGGGGCCTTGCTGACCGGGCGCAGGCTGACCCCGCCGCCGAGATCGGCATTGAGGTTGAAGCCACGCACATCGAGCAGCTCGGCCAAATCGATCCTGCCGTGTTCAACCAGCCGGATCGGTGCGCGGCGATTGATCCGGGTCAGGCGCTCGCTCAATGCCGTGAACGTCGCCTCGTCTACCAGATCGCGCTTGCTCACTAGCAGGCGGTCGGCAAAGCCGATCTGCGCCTGGGCAATGGTCTGGGTCAGGTGCACGTCGGCATGCGCGGCGTCGACCAGGGTGATGATGCCGTCGAGGATGTAACGCTCCCGAAGCTCTTCATCGATGAAGAAGGTTTGCGCCACCGGAGCCGGGTCAGCCAGGCCGGTGCATTCGATCACCAGGCGATCAAAGGCGATCTCGCCGCTGTCCAGGCGCTCGAGCAGCAGGTACAGGGCCTTGGTCAAGTCGGTGTGGATGGTGCAGCAGACGCAGCCATTGGACAGCGTCATCACTTGTACCGGCTCATCGCCCAGGAGTTGGGTATCGATACCGGCGTCACTGAATTCGTTTTCGATCACGGCGATTTTCAGCCCGTGCTCGGCTTTGAGCAGGTGGCGCAGCAGCGTGGTTTTGCCGGCGCCGAGGAAGCCGCTGAGGACTGTTACCGGGATGGGAGAGGACAAACGGTTTCTCCTTTGAACTGCACAAATAAAAATGGGAGCAGTCTTGTGTGGAAGCGAGCTGGTTCGCTCCCACAAAAATTCTGCTCCCATATCAAGTCTGTTAACCCGCTATCAGCGGGTCAACAGCACTTGGGCCCACCCTTGCCACCGTAACGCGCCTCCTGACGTTCGCGAAAGAACATCTCGTAGCTCATCACCGGTTTGTCCGGGTGTTTGGTTTGCATATGCTCGACGTAGGTGTCGTAGTCGGGCATGCCGACCATCAGGCGCGCGGCCTGACCGAGGTATTTACCGAGGCGACTCAGGTCATTGAACATGCTTGCAATCCTCGATCATGCGTCCGGAAGAGCCTTGAATGGCGATTCTTTATCCGTACGCTCCTTGTGGCCCCAGGCGGTGATACCCACCTTGAGCGCGTAAAACAGGATGCTGAAGACCACGAACAGGAACAATGCCGTCAGCGTTGCGTTGGTGTAGGCATTGAAGATCACGTGCTGCATCTGCGTGATGTCCTTGGCCGGTGCAAGCACCTGACCGTTGGCCAGGGCATCGCTGTACTTCTTGGCCAGCGACAGGAAGCCGATCGCCGGGTTGGCGTCGAACAGCTTGATGAAGCCTGCGGTGGTGGTGCAAATCAGCAGCCATACCGCTGGCAGCATGGTGACCCAGATGTAGCGCTGGCGTTTCATTTTGATCAGCACCACGGTGCTGAGCATGAGCGCGATACCGGCCAGCATCTGGTTGGAGATGCCGAACAGTGGCCACAAGGTGTTGATACCGCCCAGTGGATCGATCACGCCCTGATACAGCAACCAGCCCCACATGGCCACGCAACCGGCGGTCGCGATCAGGTTCGCGGTCCAGGACTCAGTGCGCTTGAGCGCGGGCACGAAGGAGCCGAGCAGATCCTGCAACATGAAACGCCCGGCACGGGTACCGGCGTCCACGGCGGTCAGGATGAACAGCGCTTCAAACAGGATCGCGAAGTGGTACCAGAATGCCATGGTGTTTTCACCCGGCAGGACACTGTGCAGGATCTGCGCAATCCCCACTGCCAGCGTCGGTGCGCCGCCAGCGCGCGCCAGGATGGTGGTTTCACCGATGTCATGGGCCACCGCCTGCAGGGCTTCCGGGGTAATGGCAAAGCCCCAGCCGCTGACCGTCTGCGCCACCGTCATTACATCACTGCCGACCACGGCCGCCGGGCTGTTCATGGCGAAGTACACGCCTGGCTCGATCACCGAAGCGGCAACCATCGCCATGATGGCCACGAAGGACTCCATCAGCATGCCGCCGTAACCGATGTAACGAGCATTGGTTTCGTTATCCAGCAGCTTCGGCGTAGTGCCGGAGGAGATCAGCGCGTGGAAGCCCGACACCGCGCCACAGGCGATGGTGATGAACAGGAATGGGAACAGACCGCCTTTCCACACCGGGCCAGTGCCATCGATGAACTGGGTCAGCGCGGGCATTTTCAGCTCGGGCATGGTCACCAGGATACCGATGGCCAGTGCCACGATGGTGCCGATCTTGAGGAAGGTCGACAGGTAGTCGCGCGGCGCCAGGATCAGCCATACCGGCAACACCGCAGCAACAAAACCATAGCCGATCAGCATCCAGGTGATCTGGATCCCGGTGAAGCTGAACGCCTTGGCCCATACCGGATCAGCGGCAATCTGCCCGCCCAGCCAGATGGAGCCCAGCAGCAGCAATACGCCGATGACCGAGATTTCGCCAATGCGGCCCGGACGGATGTAGCGCATGTAAATGCCCATGAACATCGCGATCGGGATGGTCGCCATGACCGTGAAGATGCCCCACGGGCTTTCGGCCAGGGCCTTGACCACGATCAGCGCCAGCACCGCAAGGATGATGATCATGATCAGGAAGCAGCCAAACAGCGCGATGGTGCCCGGGATACGGCCCATTTCCTCACGGACCATGTCACCCAGAGAACGACCGTTGCGCCGGGTGGACATGAACAGGACCATGAAGTCCTGAACGGCCCCCGCCAGCACCACGCCGGCGATCAACCACAGGGTGCCTGGCAAATAGCCCATCTGCGCGGCCAGTACCGGACCCACCAATGGCCCTGCGCCTGCGATAGCCGCAAAGTGGTGACCAAAAAGAATGTGCTTGTTGGTCGGCACATAGTCCAGACCATCGTTGTTGAGTACAGCGGGGGTGGCCCGCCGTGGGTCGAGCTGCATCACTTTGGTGGCGATGAACAGACTGTAGTAGCGGTACGCGACCAGATAGATGGCCACCGCCGCAACGACAATCCACAAGGCATTGATCGCCTCGCCCCGACGCAATGCCACTACCCCAAGGGCGCACGCCCCGACGATTGCCAGCAGCAGCCAGGGAATGTGGCGTAGCAGGCTATTATTATTTTTCATTTTTTGATTCCAGCCAGGTGGACTTGAGAAAAAGCCACCCCGAGTTTAGCGCCGATTACCCCAATGACCATACCCGACATTGGTCGAGTGTCCTTCCTTGGGTGGCAGCCCGGCTAAAGGCCGGTCTATAGTCAGCGTACTACCCGAGGACTGCGCCATGAGCAAGCACGCTGCCAATCGTCGCCGTTTCAAACGCATCGCCTTCGATGCCAGGACTGAACTGATCCAGGGTCCGAACCATTGGCCGGTGAAGTTGATCGACCTGTCCCTCAAAGGGTTGCTGGTCGAACGCCCGGAACCCTGGTCAGGTGACGCGAACAAAATGTTTTCGGTCGATATCCACTTGAGCGAGGAAGCCGAGATCCGCATGGACGTGCAACTCACCCATGAGGAGCACGGCCAGCTCGGATTCGTCTGCCGCTACATCAGCCTGGAGTCCGTCAGCAGCCTGCGACGGCTGATCGAACTGAACCTGGGTGACCCGACCGAACTGGAACGAGAGCTGGGCGCGCTGATCGACGCCTGAGCGCTATTCGAACAAAGCGTCCAGCGCCTGCTCCAGACGGCTGACCGCGATGATCTTCAACCCGGCGGGGGCTTCCTTCGGCGCATTGCCCTTGGGCACGATGGCACGCTTGAAGCCGTGCTTGGCCGCTTCCTTCAGACGCTCCTGACCGCTGGGCACCGGCCGTACTTCACCGGACAGCCCGACTTCGCCGAACACCAGCAGATCATGGGGCAATGGACGGTTGCGCAAACTGGACATGACCGCCGCCATCAACGCCAGGTCCGAAGCCGTCTCCAGCACCTTGACCCCACCGACCACATTAAGGAACACATCCTGATCATGGGTCGGGATTCCGCCGTGGCGGTGCAGGACCGCCAGGAGCATGGCCAGGCGATTCTGATCCAGGCCCAGGGTCACCCGGCGCGGGTTTGCCAGGTGACTGTCGTCCACCAGCGCCTGCACTTCAACCAACATGGGCCGGGTCCCTTCCCACGTCGCCATCACCACGCTGCCCGGCACTTCTTCCTGGGCCCGCGTGAGAAAGATCGCCGACGGGTTGGAGACTTCCTTCAAGCCCTTGTCGGTCATGCCGAACACGCCCAGTTCGTTGACGGCCCCGAAACGGTTCTTCACCGCGCGCAACAGGCGCAAACGCCCATCCGACTCACCTTCGAAATACAGCACGGTGTCGACCATGTGCTCCAGCACCCGCGGCCCTGCCAACGCGCCTTCCTTGGTCACGTGACCGACCAGGAAGATCGCCGTGCCACTTTGCTTGGCATAACGCACCAGCAACGCCGCACTTTCGCGCACCTGGGACACACCGCCCGGCGCCGACTGCAATTGCTCGGTGAAAATCGTCTGGATCGAATCGATCACCATGACCTTGGGCTTTTCCACCCGCGCCGTGGCGATGATGGTTTCGATGCAGGTTTCGGTCATCACCCGCAATTGGTCCTGGGGCAGCCCCAGACGCCGGGCACGCATGGCCACTTGCTGCTGGGATTCTTCGCCAGTGACATAGAGCGCCGGCATGCGCATCGCCAGGTTGCACAGGGTTTGCAGGAGAATGGTCGACTTGCCGATGCCCGGGTCGCCGCCAATCAGTACGACAGAGCCGTCAACCAGGCCGCCACCCAGCACACGGTCCAGCTCACCGGACGCGGTGGAAAACCGCGGGATTTCCTCGACACTGACTTCGGCCAGCGTCTTGATCTGCGCCTGTTGCCCGGCCCAGCCGGTACGACCGCTGGGTGCGGCCGCACCACCACTTTCCACCAGGGTTTCGGTCAGGGTGTTCCAGGCTCCGCATTCTCCACATTGGCCGGCCCACTTGGGAAAGGTCGAGCCGCACTCGGTGCAGCCGTACATGCGCTTGGCCTTGGCCATCTGAACCCCCGAAAAAAAAGGCGATGATAGCCCAGTTGGCAAAGTGCCGTGCAATGTCCGGATGGCCGCTGCCCTATTCACTGGCGTGTATTGCCAGTGAATAACATAAGAGAGTGTCGAGCGCTAAACCTTATAAATAACGCGGTTAATCCGCTCCCATAATCAGAGCCACACTCACAGGCAAATGTTCTACAAAGCAACCCTATTCGTCAAACTTCTGTCTAACAACCGTCAACACCCCTCCTCAAACAGACCATTATTCTTATACAAACCTTAAAAATCGAATTAACTTATGTACAGTTTTTATCGCCACCTTACAAAAACCCAACACTTCCATTCTGTGCGTAACTATTGGTGCATGTTAAACCCGAGCGTTTATCCCCCAATAGTAACTTCAACTCGCGCCATCGGCTTCCCCCCTACCTGTCCAACATGACACGCTATAACGCCAAACAAACCCACACCAAGATCCCAACTCAGCAACCAGAACCCAAGGAAATGGCCCTCGTTCCCGACGCCCACCTGATGGCACTTTGTAAACTATTTCCCAGCAAGCCGGTCGATAGCTACGCCCGCAGCGATCACACAGGTCGAGCAAGACCCGGTTTGCTGATTTACACTGCGTTCACCAACCTCATCTGTAACAAGGATTAACCCATGGGCGTGATAAGTGAATTCAAGGCCTTCGCGGTCAAAGGGAATGTGGTCGACATGGCCGTCGGTATCATCATCGGCGCCGCGTTCGGCAAAATCGTTACATCGTTCGTCGGTGACGTGGTCATGCCACCCATCGGCCTGCTGATCGGTGGGGTGGACTTCGGGGACCTGGCCATCACCCTGAAGGCGGCGCAGGGCGAAGCCCCGGCCGTGATGCTGGCCTACGGCAAATTCATCCAGAGCATCATCGACTTCGTGATCGTTGCATTCGCCATCTTCATGGGCGTGAAAGCCATCAACCAGCTCAAGCGCGAAGAAGCCGCAGCCCCTAGCGCGCCACCGGTTCCGACCCAGGAAGAAGTCCTGCTGAGTGAGATCCGCGACCTGCTCAAGGCGCAAAACAACAAACCCTGAGGGCCACAACAAACGGCGCCTGGTGGCGCCGTTCTTCCATTACCAGTAGTTCTCGACCGCCACCTGACCCGGGCGACGACTCAGGCTCAGTTGCATGTCACGCGCCTTGAGCAGTTGACGGGTGTCATCGATCATTTGTGGATTGCCACACAGCATCACCCGCGAGTGCTCGGCCGTCAGCTCGACGCCCGCCGCCCGCTCCAGCTCGCCATTCTCGATCAAGTGGGTAATTCGACCGCTCAGCGCCCCCGGGTGTTGCTCGCGGGTCACCGTGGCAATGAACTGCAACTTGTGCGCGTATTCCGCCAGGTACTCACGCCCGGCCAACCCCTCGATCAATGCCTGGTACGCCAACTCCCGGGCTTCGCGCACGCTGTACACCAGAATGATCCGCTCGTACCGCTCCCACACCTCGAAGTCCTGCAGGATCGACAGGAAAGGGGCAATCCCCGTGCCCGTGGACAACAGCCACAGATCACGCCCGTCGACAAATCGATCCAGGGTCAGGTAGCCAAAGGCCTGACGATCGACCATCAACGTATCGCCTGCCTCCAGGCGACTGAGCTCGCTGGTGAATTCGCCCCCGGGTACGACAATGGAAAAGAATTCGAGAAACTCGTCATGGGGCGCAGACACCATGGAATACGCGCGCCACACGGTACTGCCATCGGCCTTGGTGACGCCCAGGCGGGCAAACTGCCCGGCCCGAAAGCGAAAGCCTGGATCCCGGGTGGCGCGCAAGGTGAACAGACTCGGAGTCAGCGGCTGGACATCAAGCAGGGTCTGACGGGTGAACTTCTCTTCGCTGGCGGTCATGGGGGGCTCCGTAGGTCTGATGAGCCCAGTGTCCCGCAAAGCCAAGCGCAGGAACACCGTCGAATTGTAGTGGCATTACTCCTCAGACAACGACAAATTAACCAAACAGATAAACAATCAACCCGAATAACACTGACCAACGCTTAACAAAATAACAACCGAACAGACGTCCCTCTGTCATTTCTTAAAGCTAACGAATCACACCACACCCAAATTAAACACAAATGTAAACGACCGTTACAAAGCCTCCACGCTAATAACTATTCATCTACAAAAAATTTGGATCCAATAGCTAAAAAATCGTACAACCACAGAGGGACATCTCCTACACTCAGGCCTGCCAATATTAGGACGCAATCAGCGCTCATGAAGCAGACACACGGAGAGTGATCAATGGAGATCTGGATAGAAACGCAACTGAAACAATTGGCTTGCGTATCAAGCATTGAATCGGCTTATAAGACCGCACTCAACTTCCTCAACAATCTTGGTTATGAATACTGTTGTTTTTCAATGACTTCTTGCAGCCTGAACCACCGCTCAAACACTATAAACCTCAACAATTACCCACACGAATGGAACACACAATACAAACAGAAAAACTACTGCTCGATCGACCCGATAGTCGCTCATTGCAACCACTCGATGCTGCCCATTCTCTGGGACAGCGCGACTTTTGCAAAAACCCCTGACCTCTGGCAGGCGCTGCTGGATCAAGGTTTGCAAAACGGCTGGTCACAGCCCGCGCATGATCGGAACAACCCGAGTATCGGAATTCTCAGCATGGCCCGCAGTCATCGTCGGCTGAGCGTTTACGAACTCTATGAACACCTCGGCTACGCGACCCTCATCAGCCAAAAACTCTATGCCTTGGCCATCGAAAAGCTGTCAGGCAATCACACAGCCTGCGACACTCAGGTTTATCTGTCACCACGGGAAATTGAAGTCCTGAAGTGGTCGGCTGATGGCAAGACCGCCTCGGAAATCGCCATCATCCTCTGCCTGACTGAACGAACGGTGCACTTCCACGTCAGCAGCGCGATCAAGAAACTGGGGGTGAACAACAAGATTTCCGCCGTGGTACGGGCCGCCAAATATCATATGTTTTAAGCTATTCCCCACCTCCGAGCATTGAGGCGCACAGGGTGCAGGAGAAAAACCTGCGAGTAATCCTGAAGAAAAAAACGTACCATTTGCCCCCCCGACTGAGTGATGCCCCCCACGTCACACACCGCTGTCCGCTCAAGTCGGTCCGCCAGCATTTCACCCATGCACAGCAGCGGGACACCCGTTGATTACCCAGAGCCCCCGCCCCATGCCCCTGCTTGAAACGCCCTTCGCCCAACTCGACCTAATTCGCCAGCCGGAACAGCAAAACGAACCGCTGCAAGCCTTCGACGCGGCTGACGAATACTTGCTCAACCACCTGGCCGAGCAGCAACCTGCCGCCACTACCCGGGTTCTGGTGCTCAACGACAGTTTTGGTGCATTGGCGGCGAGCCTGGTCGGCAAGGTTTCACTCACCAGCAGCGGCGACTCGTTCCTGGCCGCCCAGGCCCTGGAAAAGAACCTGGTTCGTAATGGCCTGCCCTTTGACGCCGTCTCGGTGTTACCTGCCAGCGCTCCGCTGGTCGGCCCATTCGACCGGGTCCTGATCCGGGTTCCCAAGACCCTTGCCTTGCTGGAAGAGCAACTGATTCGCCTGCAAGGGCAACTGGCACCCGGCGCTCAAGTGGTGGCCGCCGCCATGGTCAAACACCTGCCAAGGGCGGCGGGAGACCTGCTGGAACGCTACATCGGTCCGATGCAGGCATCCCTTGCCGTCAAGAAAGCCCGCTTGCTGATTGCTACCCCGCAGGCCAGACCCGTTGTGCCATCGCCGTACCCGACGCGTTACACGCTCGACGAACCCGCCATCGAACTGCTCAACCATGCCAACGTGTTCTGTCGCGAAGGCCTGGACATCGGTACGCGGGCGTTTCTCCCCCATTTGCCGAAAAACCTTGGCACCGCGCGAGTCGCCGACCTGGGGTGCGGCAACGGTGTACTGGCCATCGCCAGCGCCCTGCACAATCCGCAAGCCCAATACACGCTGGTGGACGAGTCGTTCATGGCCGTGCAGTCCGCCGCTGAAAACTGGCAGGCCGCCCTGGGTGACCGCGAAGTGATCGTGCGGGCGGGCGATGGCCTGGCGGGGCAAGAGCCGCAATCGCTGGACGTGGTGCTGTGCAATCCACCGTTCCACCAGCAACAGGTGGTGGGTGATTTCCTGGCCTGGCGCATGTTTCAACAAGCTCGCGAAGCCTTGGTGGTCGGGGGCGCATTGTACATCGTCGGCAATCGGCACCTGGGCTATCACAGCAAGCTGGCACGGCTGTTCCGCGGCGTCGAACAAGTCGCGGCCACCCCGAAATTCGTGATCCTCAAAGCCCGAAAATAACGCCTGGCATCCAGGCAAAAAAAACCCTCCAATGGAGGGTTATAAATCCGCGCCGTTAGGCAACGGGATGGGATGTTCGGGTGTTCAGTGAGTGCTCAGGCCTGCGGCATTCATGAACAGGCGCATGAGGCTTGCCACGACAAACAACGCAAGCACACTGCCCGTCCAGATCATTGCCAGCCAGCCGAGCCGCTGCCAGAGCGGCTTCTTTTCCGCCTGTTCGATTTCCTGCAAAGAATGCTTGTCAGCCATAACCGTACGCCTCGTGTTGAGCGTTCTGTGTGGGAGCCGGCTGGCCGGCGATGGCGTCACGCAGATCGCCTTCGCTGGCAGGCCAACGCCTACAGCGTGTGCGTGACTAGTGGTAACCGTCTTCATGGGTCACCTTGCCGCGGAACACGTAGTAGCTCCAGAAGGTGTAGCCCAGGATAAACGGAATGATGAACAACGTGCCGACCAGCATGAACCCCTGGCTTTGTGGCGGCGCGGCGGCGTCCCAGATCGAAATCGACGGTGCCACGATATTCGGCCACAGGCTGATACCCAGACCGCTGTAGCCGAGGAAGATCAGCACCAGGGTCAGCAGGAACGGCGTGTAGTGGGCATTGCGGGCCACGGCACGCAGTAATCCGTACAGGGTGACCAGCACCAGGATCGGCACCGGCAGGAACCAGAACAGGTTAGGCAAGGTGAACCAGCGCGCGGCGATCTCGGCATGGGCCAGCGGGGTCCAGATACTGACGATCCCGATCACCGCCAGTAGTACCAGCGCCAGTGGCCGTGCCAGGTCATGCATCTGCTGCTGCAGTTTGCCTTCGGTTTTCATGATCAGCCAGGTACACCCCAGCAGTGCATACGCCACCACCAGTGCCACGCCACAGAACAGCGTGAACGGCGTGAGCCAGTCCAGCGTGCCGCCGGCGAACTGCCGATCAACCACCGGGAAACCGTCGATGAATGCACCGAGGGCCACGCCCTGGAAGAAGGTCGCGGTGATCGAGCCACCGATAAATGCCTTGTCCCAGAGATGGCGCTTGTCGTCCTTGGCCTTGAAGCGGAACTCGAAGGCCACGCCCCGGAAAATCAGCCCGACCAGCATCAGGATCAGCGGCAGGTACAACGCCGACAGCACCACCGAATACGCCAGCGGGAAGGCCCCGAACAAGGCCGCCCCGCCCAGCACCAGCCAGGTTTCATTACCGTCCCAGACCGGCGCCACGGTGTTCATCATCACGTCACGGTCGCTCTTACCCTTGATGAACGGGAAGAGAATCCCGATCCCCAGGTCGAAGCCGTCCATGACCACGTACATCATGATGCCGAAGATGATGATCACGGCCCAGATCAGCGGAAGATCAATACCCATGACTCAGTTCCCCTTGTTCAGGCTGTCGCCGTGGTCACTTTCAGCACCGCCATCGGCAGCGGAAAGCGGACGGGCCGGTGTGCGATGCTGACCGGGGCCACCGTGGCTCGGTTCGGCACCTTCGTTGAGTTCCGGACCTTTGCGCACCAGGCGCATCATGTAGCCCAGCCCTGCACCAAACAGCGAGAAATACACCACGACAAACAGTGCCAGGGTGATGCTCATTTGCACCACGCTATGGTTGGAGGAGCCATCGGCGGTACGCATCAACCCGTACACCACCCACGGCTGACGACCGATTTCCGTAGTGAACCAGCCCGCGAGAATCGCAATCAGGCCCGAAGGTCCCATCCACAACGTCAGGTACAGGAACGCACGGTTGGAATACAACGTGTCGCGCTTGCGCAGCCACAAGCTCCACAGGCCGGTGAAAATCATCAGCATGCCCAGCCCGACCATGATCCGGAACGACCAGAACACGATGGTCGAGTTCGGCCGGTCTTCAGGCGGGAACTCCTTGAGCGCCGGGACCTGTTTGTCCAGCGAGTGGGTCAGGATCAGGCTGCCCAGGTACGGAATCTCGACCGCGTACTTGGTTCTCTCTTCCTTCATGTCCGGCCAGCCGAACAGGATCAATGGTGTCGCTTCGTTACCATGGTTTTCCCAGTGGCCTTCGATCGCCGCGATTTTCGCGGGTTGGTGCTTGAGGGTGTTGAGCCCGTGAAAGTCACCGATCACCGCCTGGATCGGCGCGACGATCAAGGCCATCCACATGGCCATCGACAGCATGGTACGGATCGCCGGGTTATCACGACCGCGCAGCAGGTGCCAGGCGGCTGACGAGCCGACAAAGAACGCCGTCGCGACAAAGGCTGCCGTGGCCATGTGCATCAGGCGATAAGGGAACGAGGGGTTGAAAATCACCGCGATCCAGTCCACTGGAATGACCTGGCCGTTGACGATTTCGTAACCCTGCGGGGTTTGCATCCAGCTGTTGGAGGCCAGGATCCAGAAGGTCGAGATCAGCGTGCCGATGGCAACCATGACCGTGGCGAAGAAGTGCAGCTTGCGCCCCACCTTGTTCCAACCGAACAGCATGACGCCCAGGAAACCGGCTTCCAGGAAGAACGCCGTGAGCACTTCATAGGTCAGCAAGGGACCCGTGACGGAACCGGCGAAGTCCGAGAAACGACTCCAGTTGGTACCGAACTGATAGGCCATGACCAATCCGGAGACGACCCCCATGCCGAAGTTGACGGCAAAGATCTTCGACCAGAAGTGGTACAGGTCGCGGTAGGTGTTGTTGTGGGTTTTCAGCCACAGACCTTCGAGCACCGCCAGGTAACTCGCCAGGCCGATGGTGATCGCCGGGAACAGGATGTGGAATGAGATGGTGAACGCGAACTGAATTCGGGCGAGATCAAGTGCCTCCAAACCGAACATAAGTCTTCCTCTGTCAGGTATTACGGCTGCAGACACCGGGCCTGCACCCACCGCCCCCACGGATATGGAATGTGGCGAATTCAACTTCGTTCTTTTTATACACGCATCACAACGCAGGGAGTCTGGCCATCTGGCCGTCAGAACAATTCCGCCAAGGGCTTTGATCTGGATCAAGTAACGATGAAAGAGTAGTCCCATTTTCGCGGCTGACGCGTGTGGTCTTTTGCCGCGTGACAGGTTGCCTCAGTGCCGTCCGTTAAATGGCAAACGAGCTGCAGGCCGATCACCGCAACCATTAGTTACAACTTGATGATAATCTCGGCGTCTTCCCGCTCGGACCTGCCTGCCAATGCCCAGCCCAGAGCCTCTGCTGTTACGCCACCAACGACCGTTCATGGCGTTCTGGCTCGCCCGGATTTTTACCGCCAGCGGCTTCCAGATGCTCACAGTGGCCATCGGTTGGAACCTTTACCAACTCACCGGCAACGTGCTGGACCTGGGCCTGGTCGGGCTGGTGGAGTTCGCCCCTCGGGTGCTGTTCATGTTGCACACCGGGCACGTGGCGGACCGCTATGACCGGCGCCAGGTCGCTGCCCTCTGTCAGTCGCTGCAGGCAATGATTGCCATCGCCCTGGCCATCGGCAGCGCCACCGACCATGTCACCCGCGAGATGATCTTTATCCTCGCCTTTGTGCTCGGTGCGGCTCGTTCATTCGAAATGCCGACCACCCAGGCCCTGCTCCCCAGTATCGTGCCTTCCGCCCTGTTCCCCCGCGCCGTTGCCGCGGCGCAGTCGGCGCAACAATCGGCCACCATCGTGGCCCCGGCCCTGGGTGGCTTGCTGTATGCGTTCGGCAGTGTCTGGGTCTACGGCCCGACGGTGATTCTGTATCTCATCGCCTGCACGTTGATGCTCAACCTGCCCGCCCGCCAGACGCCGCTGAACAAGGGCAAGGCGACCCTGGATTCATTGCTCGCCGGCGTGCGTTTCATCCGCAGCCGGCCGGACATTCTGGGGGCGATCTCGCTGGACTTGTTCGCGGTACTGCTCGGTGGCGCCACCGCCCTGCTGCCGGTATTCGCCAAAGACATCCTGTTGACCGGCCCATGGGGGCTGGGCCTGTTGCGCTCGGCTCCGGCGGTCGGCGCCTTGCTGATGTCGCTCTGGCTGGCCCGGTTTACCGTGGAGCGCAAGGTGGGACGGGTGATGTTCAGCGCCGTGGGTGTATTCGGTGTGGCGACCATTGCCTTCGGCCTGTCGACCTCGTTCTGGTTCTCCCTGGCGGTGCTGGTCGTGCTGGGGGCGGCGGACATGATCAGCATGGTGATCCGCGCCTCCTTCGTGCAACTGGAGACGCCCGACGAGATGCGTGGTCGGGTCAGCGCGGTCAACGGCTTGTTCATTGGTGCGTCGAATCAGCTGGGTGAGTTCGAGTCCGGTGTGACGGCCCACTGGTTCGGCACCGTGCCGGCCGTGGTCATGGGCGGAATCGGCACCCTGCTGGTCACCGGGGCCTGGATCAAGTTGTTCCCCACCCTGGCCAATCGGGATCGCATGCACATGCCGGCTGGGCAAGCCGGCGCATCAACGGTGGAGGTCAGGCCAGCAAGTCCCCTGCCACCTTCGCCCTGACCCCCTTGCCGCACACCTGCTCGACCAGCATCAGGGCAAACGCCAAGGCCGCGCCTGAGCCTTGGGCTGTGATGCAATTGCCATCGACTACCACGGGTTGATCAATGAAGGTGCAGCCGGACAACTGCTGGCTGACGGTGGGGAGGCAGGTCATGCGCCGCTGTCTCAGTACGCCAAAGGCCTGCAAAGCCAATGCCGGCGACTCGGCGATGGCGGCGAACCAGCGTCCGGCGGCGGACTGATCCTGGAGCAGTTGCTGCAAAGGTTGATGGGCCGCCAGGTGCTGGGCACCCACGGCACCGCCGGGCAGGACAATCAGGTCGAACGGTTGTGCCAGCACATCCACCAGCATCGCGTCGGCGGTCAAGCGAGTACCTCGGGCACAGGTCAGCATGCGCCGTGCCTCGATGCTGGCCACCACCACTTCGACTTTCGCCCGGCGCAACACGTCAATCAGGCTGACGGTTTGCAGGTCGTCGATGCCTTCGGCAAGGGTAATCAGGGCTCTAAAGGTCATGGTCTGCGTCCACAAGGTGATCTTTAAAGCGTAGTCAGCTTTGTCGACAGCTGTTCGGTCAATGTCCTGACCCGCTGCCGTCTATTTGATGTACAGCTGGGTCGACAGGCTCTGGCCCGGGGCATTGATCGAGGTATTGCGGAAGGTGAACGTACCTCGCTGTTTGCCAGCCAGGTCAAAAATGTACAGGTAGCCGACGATTTTGCTGACCATGCCGGAGCACTCGGTCAGGTTGCCATTGTCGTAGGCACACACCCGGGTACGCACGCCGTCGATGTCAGCGCCATCCAGCCCCGCCTGGGGCGAACGTCCATAACCGACTTCCAGCACATAGAGCTTGATGTTGGGGCCCTGGTGATCGCACTTCGTCTGCGCCTGCCCCTGGGCAATGTCTTCAAGGCCACAGGACTGCGACTGGACCTTGAGCACCTTGATTTCGGTCAACGGTGGTGCCGATGCCGCCGTGGCGGCTTGTGTTCCCAGCAACACGGCGCCAAACACACCAAATACCCGAACGACCTTGCTCTTGATAGACGACATAACCACTCCCGAAGCCAGCGCGCAGTATGCCCCACTCCCCCTGACTGCAAAACTTCGACGACGAGCGCTGCCATTAAGCAGCCATTGCCCCACGCTGCTGGTATGATGCGCGGCTTTTTCCGACCTAGACAAAATTCCCAGGCGCCTTCAGCGGCCTGTGCTTTGCTGTTCAGGTCGATACATTCACGGCGCAAGACGCGCCACGGGGAGCAGAGATGCTGGAAAGGCTGTTTCAACTCAAGGCACACAACACCAACGTGCGTACCGAGATTCTTGCCGGTATCACGACCTTCCTGGCCATGGCCTACATTCTGTTCGTCAACCCGAGCATTCTCGGCGAGACCGGCATGGACAAGGGCGCGGTGTTTGTCGCGACCTGCCTGGCAGCCGCCATCGGCTCCACCGTCATGGGCCTGATCGCCAACTACCCGATTGCGCTGGCACCGGGCATGGGATTGAACGCGTTCTTCACCTACACCGTCGTGCTGCACATGGGCCACACCTGGCAAGTGGCACTGGGCGCGGTGTTCATTTCCGCGGTGCTGTTCTTCCTGCTGTCGATCTTCCGCATCCGTGAATGGATCATCAACAGCATCCCGCTGCCACTGCGCTCGGCGATTGCCGCCGGTATCGGCCTGTTCCTGGCCCTGATCGCCCTGCACAACGCCGGCATCGTGGTCAGCAACCCGGCCACCATGGTCGGCCTGGGTGACCTGAAACAACCGGCACCGATCCTGGCGACCCTGGGCTTTGCGATGATCGTCGCCCTTGAGGCACTGAAAGTGCGCGGTGCGGTGCTGATCGGCATCCTGACCGTCACCATCGCCTCCATTGCCCTGGGCTTCACCCCGTTCGGTGGCGTGATGTCGATGCCGCCTTCGCTGGCGCCGACCTTCCTGCAACTGGACATCATGGGCGCACTGGACATTGGCCTTGTCAGCGTGATCTTCGCCTTCCTGTTCGTCGACCTGTTCGATAACTCCGGCACCCTGATCGGTGTCGCCAAGCGCGCCGGCCTGATGGGCAAGGACGGTCACATGCCGAAAATGGGCCGTGCGCTGATCGCCGACAGTACCGCCGCCATGGCCGGTTCGCTGCTGGGTACCTCAACTACCACCAGTTACATCGAATCGGCAGCGGGTGTCAGCGCCGGCGGCCGTACCGGCCTGACGGCCGTCGTGGTCGCCATCCTGTTTTTGCTGGCCCTGTTCTTCGCCCCGCTGGCCGGCAGCGTGCCAGCCTTCGCCACGGCGCCGGCCCTGCTGTTCGTCGCCGTGCTGATGACTTCGGGCCTGGCGGAAATAGACTGGGACGACATCACCGTTGCCGCTCCGGTGGTCATTACTGCCCTGGCGATGCCGTTCACCTACTCCATTGCCAACGGCATTGCATTCGGCTTTATCTCCTGGACCGCGATCAAGCTGCTCTCCGGTCGTGGCCGTGAGCTGAACTCGGCCCTGGTGATTCTGTCGATTCTGTTTGTGATCAAGTTGGGTTGGTTCAACGCATGACATTCGATTCCCAGGCCTACGCCGCTCAGCTCCAGGACAAGGTCACGCGCTTGCGTGACCTGCTGGCGCCGTTCGATGCACCAGAACCTGCAGTGTTCGACTCGCCGCTGGCCAATTTTCGCCTGCGGGCCGAGTTCCGCCTGTGGCGCGAAGCCGGCGAGCGACACTACGCGATGTTTTCCCAGGAAGACAAACGCACGCCGATCCTGATCGAAGCGTTCCCGATCGCCAGTCTGCGCATCAATGAGTTGATGCCGCAGCTCAAGGCAGCCTGGCAAGCCAGCGCGGCCCTGAGCCACAAGCTGTTCCAGGTGGAGTTCCTGACCACTCTGGCGGGCGACGCGATGATCACCCTGTGTTATCACCGCCCGCTGGACGAGCACTGGCACGCAGCGGCCAGCAAACTGGCCACAGACCTCAACGTCAGCGTGATCGGTCGCTCCAAGGGCAAGCGTGAAGTGATCGGCCACGATTACGTGGTGGAACAACTTGAAGTCGGCGGTCGTACCTTCAGCTATCGCCAACCGGAAGGTGCGTTTACCCAACCGAACGGCACGGTGAACCAGAAGATGCTCAACTGGGCGTACGATGCCTTGGGCCCGCGCGCTGATGATTTGCTGGAGCTGTACTGCGGCAATGGCAACTTCACCCTGCCCCTGGCCACGCGCGTGCGCAAGGTACTGGCCACCGAAATCAGCAAGACCTCGGTGAATGCCGCGCTCAGTAACCTCAGCGAAAACGCTGTGGATAACGTCACGCTGGTACGTTTGTCTGCCGAGGAATTGACCGAAGCCCTCAATGAAGTGCGACCGTTCCGTCGCCTGCATGGCATTGATCTGAAAAGCTACGCGTTCGGCAGCGTGTTCGTCGACCCGCCGCGCGCCGGCATGGACCCGGACACCTGCGAGCTGACCCGACGCTTCGAGAACATCCTGTACATCTCGTGCAACCCGGAAACGTTGGCCGCCAACATCGCCCAGTTGCACGACACTCACCGCATCACCCGCTGTGCAATGTTCGATCAGTTCCCGTGGACCCACCACATGGAATCCGGGGTCTTGCTGACCCGCCGCTGATTGAGTTTGCCCCTCACAAAACAGCCGTCTTGATGACGGCTTTTTTGTCGGCGATCACAATGCACCTTAGTCCATACACACAGAGCCCGGTGCGCTGACGACTGCTGCTGTCCGATCAGCGAACACTTATTGCGAACGAATGAGCCCTGCCGCTCAGCGCCAATTGTAAAAAGTAACCAAGCGGTACATTTTATCTCCACAGGCCGGTCCACCACTTGACCGATGCCAACAATAACAATGGAGATACCCCCATGCCCCCGATCATCCTGGTGCTGAACGGCCCTAACCTGAACCTGCTCGGCACTCGCGAACCGGCAACTTATGGCCACGAAACCCTGGCCGATATCTCGGCCCTGTGTGGACGCGCCGCCGAGGAGTTCGGCCTGAAAGTGGAGTTTCGCCAGACCAACCATGAAGGCGAGCTGCTGGACTGGATTCACTCGGCCCGTGGTCGTTGCGCCGGGATCGTGATCAACCCGGCCGCCTGGACGCACACCTCGGTGGCTATCCGTGATGCCCTGATCGCCAGCGAGCTACCGGTGATCGAAGTGCATTTGTCCAACGTCCATGCGCGGGAGCCCTTTCGTCATCACTCCTTTGTTTCCGCCATTGCGACCGCCGTGCTGTGCGGGTTTGGCAGCCACGGCTATCGCCTGGCACTGGAGCACTTCAGTCAGCGCTTGCAGGGGTAATCGACATGGCACAGAACACAGGCGTACTCGCCGGGCTGATCGGCGCCGGCATCCAGGCCTCCCGAACGCCCGCGCTGCACGAGCACGAAGGCGATGCCCAGGGCATGCGCTATGTCTATCGGTTGATCGACCTCGATCAGTTGCACCTCGACAGCTCGGCCCTGCCGGATCTGCTGATGGCCGCTGAGCGCATGAGTTTCACCGGTTTGAACATCACGTTTCCGTGCAAGCAGGCCATCATCCCGCTGCTCGACGAACTCTCGCCCGAAGCCCAGAGCATCGGCGCGGTGAACACCGTGGTGCTCAAGGATGGCAAGCGTATCGGCCACAACACCGACTGCCTGGGGTTTGCCGAAGGTTTTCGCCGGGGCCTGGAAGGCGTGGCTCGCGAGCGCGTGGTGCAAATGGGGGCTGGCGGCGCCGGGGCAGCGGTGGCTCATGCCCTGCTGAGTGAAGGCGTCCGCCAGCTGAGTATTTTCGACGTGGACCAAGATCGCGCACGCAGCCTGGCGCAGAACCTCAATCAACATTTCGGCAGGGACCGGGCCTGCGCCGGTCATGACCTGCCAGGCGCGATGGCACTGGCCGATGGCCTGGTGAACACCACCCCAATGGGCATGGCCAAGCTGCCTGGCATGCCGGTGCCGGCGGCACTGCTGCGCACACCCTTGTGGGTCGCGGAGATTGTTTACTTTCCACTGGAAACGGAACTGCTACGCACCGCCCGCAGCCTGGGATGCCGGACACTCGATGGCGGCAACATGGCGGTATTTCAAGCCGTGAAGGCCTTTGAATTGTTCAGCGGCGTCGTGCCGGACACCCAGCGCATGCTCGCGCACTTTCACGGTATGACGGGGTAAACCACTGCGCAGGCAAGCATGGCGACGGGACCAGCCCCTCGCCACGGGTCAGGCCTGCAAATAGCGCAGGACCGATTCGCAGATCATTTCCCGATGACGCTGCTTGATGGCTTCATTGGGCAGGTCGACCTGGAAAAGCTCACCGAAGGTATGGCGGTTCGATACCCGGTAGAAACAGAACGAACTGATCAGCAAGTGAACGTCCAACGCATTCAACCCGCTACGGAACACGCCCTCTTCAGCACCGCGACGCAAAATCACGCCCAGCGAATCGAGGATGGTGGTGTTCATCGCCTTGATCGCCTGGGACTGCTTCACGTACTCGGCGTTGTGAATATTCTCGATGCAGACGATGCGCACAAAATCGACATTACGGTCATGGTGATCGAAGGTGAACTCCACTAGCCGCCGGATCGCGTCGCGCGGGGCAAGCTCGGCCAGGTGCAGGCGGCTTTCGGTGCGGCGGATATCGCCGTACAGCTTCTCCAGCACTTCAACGTAGAGCTGCTCCTTGCTCCCGAAGTAGTAATAGATCATGCGTTTTGAGGTGTGAATTCGCTCGGCGATGGCGTCCACGCGCGCGCCGGACAACCCCTGCTGAACGAACTCGACAATGGCTTCTTGAAGAATATTCTCGCGGGTTTTTTCCGGGTTGTTCTTGCGACTCTTGCGCGGCTCGACCTGGGACAGGTCGGGCGCTACGGTGAGGTCTGTGGTCATTCTCATTCCGGGCTCATGGCCATCACTGCACAGACTGGCGATTATGGGCCGCACGATGCAGTGAAGGAAGCTCCGTCACGGTCACGTGCTGCCACGCTTACGATTTTCCTACAACTTGGCCTGGCGAGCGGCACCGCTGCGTGACTTCGCCATCGCCGCCAGACGTACCGCGACATTGGCCGCGCCGTATCCTGCGTAGCCGTTTTTGCGCTGGATGATTTCGAAGAAAAACCGCCCTTCAAACGGCTCGGTGTAGACGTGGAACAGTTCACCACCCTGAGCGTCGCGGTCGTACAGCACATTGAAGTAGGCCAGCTCACTGAGAAACTCATCGTCGAAGTCAAAGCGTGCCGCGAGATCGTCGTAATAGTTGAGCGGGATATCCAGCAGCGGTACGCCGGCCTGTTTGGCGCGGCTGACTTCGGCAAAAATATCGTCGCAATCAAAGGCAATGTGGTGCACACCCGACCCGCGATAACTGGACAACGCGTGCGAGATGGCGGTGTTGCGGTTCTCGGAAATGTTCAATGGCAAGCGGATCGAGCTGCAACGGCTACGTAGCGCGCGACTTTTCACCAGACCATAGGGGTCGGGCAACACCACCTCATCGTCCGCTTCAAAGTCCAGCAGGCTTTTGTAGAACAGCACCCAGGTGTCGAGGCTGTCCGCCGGCAGGGCCATGGCCATATGGTCGATCCGCTTGAGCCCGCCACCGGCGCTTGCCGTTGCTTGCAACCGGAAGTCAGTGCCGTAGACATCGGCGTGTTCATCCACCAGGTAAATCAGGCTGCCGTCCGGCGCCCGCACGGCCGCCAACTCCAGCTCGTTGGGACCGACCAGCCCGCGATACGGCTGCCCTTTGTAGGCCACCGCCCGTGCCAGCGCACTGGCGCTGTCCTTGACCCGTACCGCCGTCGCGCACAGTGATGGCCCATGCGCCTCGAAAAAACTGTGGGCGAACGAATAGGGCTCGGAGTTGAGGATCAGGTTGATCGCCCCCTGACGCAGGAGCGTGACGCTCTTGGAGCGATGCTGCCCGGCTTTGACGAAGCCCAATCGCTCAAGCCAATGAGTGAGTTTGGCCCCCAGGGTTTCGTCCACCGCGAACTCCAGAAACTCGATCCCGTCGTAGTCACTGGCGGCCGGTGTATCGAACAGCAGCTGCGGGGTGGGCGCGGGAGTGGCTAACTGCTGCAGGCGCGCTCGGGTCTTCTCCTCCAGATACAGCAAGGAACGCAAGCCATCGGCGGCATTGGCCCGGGGTGGCGCGGCGCGAAAGCCGTCGTTGAAGACTTCCAGCGACAGAGGCCCGGTGTAGCCACTCTGGATAACCGGTGCGAGGAACCCCGGCAAGTCGAACTCGCCCTGCCCGGGGAAGCAGCGAAAATGCCGGCTCCACTCCAGCACATCCATGGCCAGGATCGGAGCGTCGGCCATTTGCACAAAGAAAATCTTCTCGCCAGGAATGTCCGCGATCGCCCGGGGATCGCCCTTGAGCGACAGGGTGTGAAAGCTGTCCAGCAGGACACCAAGGCTCGGGTGGTCAGCCTGGCGCACAATGTTCCAGACCTGCTGGTAGCTGTTCACATGACGGCCCCAGGCCAGTGCTTCGTAGCCGATTCGCAAACCTCTTGCTCCAGCGCGCTCGGCCAGCTGGCGCAGGTCATCTATCAGAATCTGTTCATCGCCAAGGCTGTCGGGCGAAACATTGCTGCACACCAGCACCAGATCGGTACCCAACTCCTGCATCAGGTCGAACTTGCGCTCGGCGCGTTCCAGGTTGCGTGACAAACGATCACGGCGGCAGCCCTCGAAATCACGGAAGGGCTGGAACAAGGTGATGGCAATGCCGAGGTCAGCACACAGCTGCCTGATTTCCCGCGGGCTGCCGTCGTAGTACAGCAGATCGTTCTCGAAAATCTCCACCCCGTCGAAACCGGCGGCGGCAATAGCTTCGAGCTTTTCCGGCAGGGTACCGCTCAAGGAAACGGTGGCAATGGAACGCTGCATGCTTGAACTCCCGAAGGAAGGGGCTGATCGTATTGAGGCTGCGTCTTTATATCGGCGCTTCAGGTGAAGGGAAGTATTGGGCTGGCGTGTTGATTGAGCAATTCAATATGTACCAACCAGTTAGTTTAACGTGCGATTATCGAACACAATGGCGGTTGGCGAATTGACGATTTTTCGCTCACTGCGCACCATCGACAACACATCGAGTCCGGTCGTGAACCACCGGTCGCGATGGCCAAAGACCCAGAACACACCATAAGAATTTCAAAAATCGGGTACACGCTCATGCTTGCATTCAACGCCTTGCCCCTTGGTACACCCCTCCATTTCCCGTGCCTGGCGCCCCGCTGCCAGCCGCCATCGAACCCTGCTGGCGCCTGCAACCGACCCCGGTTCGCACGCTGAGCCCAAGGCTCACACTGAGTCATGAACACTACTCAGCCGATCGATCACGCCACGTGCCGCGGCACGCAGGCCGACGATTGATCACGCGCCCTTGAAGTCCCGACGAGCCTTGCTTGTCAGTCATTGAACGGATGGCACACATGATTCCTTCTCAAAGTTCCCGCATGGCCCCGGGCCTGGGCGGCGGCACCGCCGGTATCGGCGACAAGATCCGCGGTGCGATGGCCGTCGGCAAAACACGCTGGAGCATGCTCGCGCTGGTGTTTTTCGCCACCACCCTGAACTACATCGACCGTGCCGCGCTGGGCGTCATGCAGCCGATCCTGGCCAAGGAAATGAGCTGGACGGCGATGGACTACGCCAACATCAACTTCTGGTTCCAGGTGGGTTACGCCATCGGCTTTGTGCTGCAAGGCCGCTTGATCGACCGGGTCGGCGTCAAGCGCGTGTTCTTCTGCGCGGTGTTGCTCTGGAGCCTGGCCACGGGCGCCCATGGCCTGGCCACGTCGGCCGTGGGGTTCATGGTCTGTCGCTTCATCCTGGGATTGACCGAAGCGGCCAACTACCCGGCCTGCGTGAAAACCACGCGTTTGTGGTTCCCCGCTGGCGAACGCGCCGTGGCCACCGGCATCTTCAACGCCGGCACCAACGTTGGTGCCATGTTCACCCCCATGCTGCTGCCCCTGATCCTCCATGTCTGGGGCTGGCAGGCGGCGTTCCTGTGCATGTCGGCATTGGGCGGGATCTGGCTGGTGTTCTGGGGCCTGAAGTATTTCAACCCGGAAGATCACCCGAGCGTAAAGCCCTCTGAACTGGCCTACATCCAGAACGAAGTCGAACCGGAGCAAATCCGCGTCCCGTTTTCCCGCATCCTGCGCATGCGCGGCACCTGGGCCTTCGCCCTCGCCTACTCGATGACCGCTCCGGTGTTCTGGTTCTACCTGTACTGGCTACCACCGTTCCTCAACCAGCAATACAACCTGGGCATCAACGTCACGCAAATGGGCATTCCGCTGATCGTCATCTATCTGACCGCCGACTTCGGCAGCGTGGGCGGCGGCATCCTGTCATCGTTCCTGATCGGTCGCGGGATCAACCCGATCAAGGCGCGCCTGATGTCGATGTTCCTGTTCGCCTGCTGCATCATCGGCGTGATCATGGCAGCCGGCTCCAGCCATCTGTGGGTCGCGGTGTTTGCCATTTCCCTGGCCATCGGCGCGCACCAGGCCTGGACCGCCAACATCTGGAGCCTGGTGATGGACTACACGCCCAAGCACATGATGAGTACGGTGTTCGGTTTTGGCGGCATGTGCGCCGCCATCGGCGGGATGTTCATGACCCAACTGGTCGGGCACATTCTGACCGTCACGCATAACAACTACACCGTGCTCTTCACCATGATCCCGGCGATGTACTTCATTGCGCTGCTCTGGATGTACTTCATGGCACCGCGCAAGATCCCCGACCTGCAAGACTGAACCCCCTTCGCGCAGGCCTGATCCGGGCCTGCGCACCTCCCCCGCTCATTGACGCCGCTGTTGCCATGCCGCCGCCAAGCCACTCAGGCAAATGACCGTGATACCCATCACCGTGGTCAGGCTTGGCGTGTGGGCAAACAGCAGCCAGCCGAGCAGCCCGGCGAACACGATCTGACAGTAGCCAAAGGGTGCCAGCAACGCCGGTGCCGCATAGCGGAACGCCTGGGTCAGAAACAGATGCGCCGTCATCCCGCAACCGCCCAGCGCCAGCATCAGCAGGCCATGGGTAACGCTCGGCACGTGCCAGAACATCGGCACCAGCGCACTCATCACCAGGGTATTGCACAACCCGGCGAAAAAGTTACTGGTGGTGGGGCTGTCGACCTCGCTGAGCTTGCGCGTCAACAACTGGTAGAAGCAGAACAACAGTGCCGAGCCCAATGGCAGCGCCACCGCCAGCGTGAACAGTTCACCGCCCGGGTGAACGATGATGAGCACCCCGACAAACCCGCAGATCACGGCCAGCCATTGCCCCCGCGTGACCCGCTCGCCCAGTAGCGGCACCGACAATGCCGTCACCAGCACCGGTGCGAGAAAGTTGACCGCCGTCGCTTCCGCCAGCGGGATATACAGCAACCCCGTGGTGAATAGCAGGCTGGTGCCCAGCAAGCACAACGCCCGCAGTAATTGCAGGAGCGGGCGTCGTGTACGCAGGACGCGCAACCCGGACTGCGGCAGAAAAATCCCGGCCATCAGCAAGGTATGAACCACATAACGCGCCCACACCACCATCACCACCGGGTAGAAACCCGACAGGTACTTCGACAACGCGTCGTGAGTGGAGAACAGGAAGGTCGCGACAACGATCAGCAGGATGCCCTTTAAGGGGTGATTGATACCGGACAGGGGTGAACTCACCGTACAGCCTCGCGTGTTGATAGGCAGGACCTAGAATTCGAACAATCTAGAACTCGATTCCATTTTTTCACACACGCTTACGCCGATAGTGTTCGAACAGCGCACCGCTTTAGAGGGTGAGTATTTTTAACGCTCGCTACGGCCTGTAATGGCTCAGTTGAACAGCTCCGACGCCTGACTGGCGACCGACAGTTCTTCAGAGAACTGCAACAACAGCGGCGCCAGTTGGTGCAGGCGGGGCTCAGTCAGTCGCGCGCTTGGCCCGGCCACACTGAGCACACCGACAACCCGCCCATTCAATGGATGGCGCACCACCGCGGCAATGGCCGATGTGCCGACCGCCGAGCTTTCCTGGACCCAGGCATAACCGTGCTCGCGCGCCAGACGCAGGCGCTCGAGCAGTTCGATGCTGGAACGAGGGGCATTCGGTCCAGGCTCCTGCACGACGGCCGAGGCTTGACGCTCCACCAGCGACAAGGCCTCGGCATCGCTCAGGCAGGCCAGCCACGCATGCCCCGACGCGGTGCAGGACAACGGCGCCTCGCGCCCCATGTCCGGGTCATAACGCAAGCCGGAGCGCGCACCCTGCGACTTGGCAATCCAGGTCTGGCGCTCGCCTTCGATCACACCCAGGCGCACCAGCTCGCCAGTTTCCTGGGCCAGGCGATCCAGCACCGGCTGCACGATGTCCGCGCCGCTGCACGTCAGGTAGCGAAAGCCCATGGCAACCAGCCGGGTCGATAGCTGATAGCGCAGGTTATCCGGGTTCTGCCGCACGTACCCCAGGCGAATCAGTTCGGCGAGCAAACGGTGAGTGGCGCTTTTCGGAATCCCCAGTTGCTCGGCCAGCGCCTGCATCGGCAGGCCTCGCGGCTCACCGGTGAGGCTTTCCAGGACACTGAATACACGTTCGATCTGACTGCCGGCCATGGTCGGGTTCCAAAGGACATTTGGCCGATTCTAAAAGACAAGTGGATGAATGCGAAATCTGGAACCGGACATGTGCGCCATAAACGCTTAACGCGCTTTTACACATTTGTACCCCTACCCTTCGCCACAACTGGTTTCCATGCAGAAGGCAATGAATGCCCCTCAACCTACAAGGAACGTCAACACGCGATGGAACAAAACCCGCCCCAGCGACAACGTTAAAGACGCTCTCAAGCACACGACAAACCACTACACCACGGGTAAGACTCTCAGCGCCACGCAACTGTAGCCCGACAACGTCAGTCGTCGAGTAGCATATGCCTTTCGTCTGACGACCGGACTGGCGTCTACCCCACTCAGCATCAACACTCATCACCACGCTCAAACAGAGGATTCCCACATGCTATGGAAAAAAGGCCGCCGCAGTGACAACGTGGTCGATTCACGCGCAGAGGATGCTGGCGGTGGCGGCGGTGGGATGCGTTTTGGCGGCGGCAAGGGGTTGAGCCTGACGGCCATCCTGTTGATCGTGGGTATCGGCTGGATCACCGGGCAGGATCCGCTGCAGATTCTTGGCCAACTGACCGGACAGATGGATCAGCAGTCGGCCCCGGCCACCACGCAAACCCGCAAGACGCCGCCGGCCAATGACGAACAGGCAGAGTTCGTGGCGCGGATCCTCGGCGACACTGAGGACACCTGGGGCCAGATCTTTCAGCAGGCCGGGCGTCAATATGCGGCGCCCAAACTGATGCTGTTCAGCGGCCGGGTCAACTCGGCCTGCGGTGGCGCGTCATCGGCGACCGGTCCGTTCTATTGCCCGGCCGATCAGCGGGTGTATCTGGACATGAGTTTCTTCCAGGAGATGTCTCAGCGTTTTAACGCCGCCGGGGATTTTGCCCAGGCGTATGTCATCGCCCACGAAGTCGGTCACCACGTACAAACCCTGCTCGGCGTTTCCGCCAAGATCCAGGCGGCTCGCCAGCAGGGTCAGCGCATGGAGGGCGACGGTGGCTTGCTGGTCCGTCAGGAGTTGCAGGCCGACTGCCTGGCGGGGGTCTGGGCTCACAATGCCCAACAACGCTTGAACTGGCTGGAACCCGGGGATATCGAAGAAGCCCTGAACGCCGCCAACGCCATCGGTGACGACCGCTTGCAGCAGCAGGGTCAGGGCCGCGTCGTGCCCGACTCCTTCACCCATGGATCCTCAGCGCAGCGGGTTCGCTGGTTCAAGATCGGTTTCGCCCAAGGCCAGATTGGCCAATGCGACACCTTCGCCTCGAAGAGCCTCTGACGGCATACACCCGGGGCGAGGAAACCTTCCTCGCCCGATGGGTCGCCGGGGTTGTTTTGCGGGTAAACAACGTCGTGCTGGAGGGCGTAGTCCCTCAGGCGAACAGCATCTGCCGCAACGCCACACAATCGGACGCATGCCAGTCCGTCAACTCGGGCCACGGATTGTCCGGCAGATTCACCAGCACCGTTCGCGTGCCCGCGGCGCGACCGCAATCCAGATCGAAACGGTAGTCCCCCACCATCACCATCTCGCTCGGTGCGACATCCCAGGCCTCGGCCAGCTTCAGCAAGCCACCGGGATGGGGCTTTGGCGGGGCCTCGTCACGGCCCAGTACGTCCTCGGCGGCAAAGCAGTCAGCCAGGCCAATCGCCTCCAGCGTGACATGGGCCAGTTCCCGCGCATTACGTGTCAGGATCCCCAGGCGATAACCGCGCCCTGCCAGTTCCCGCACCAGCTCAACCGCCCCGGGGGCCGGTTTTGAGCCCTGCGCCAGATCCCGCTCGTGTTCCAGCAACCAGGCATGCTTGGCAGCCGCCTCATCGGCCGGCAGCGCGGCGAGGTGGGTGAGGATGTCGTGGTCGGCAGGAATCGCCAGGGCCTGGCGAATCGCTGCAAAGTCATGCACGGCAACCGTCAGGGTGCCGTCCATGTCGAACACCCAGTGCTGCACGCGGGACAGGCTCATGCCCAATCCTTGCGATGACGAATCAGGCCTTCCTGGGTCACCGACGCCACCAGCTTGCCCGCGCGGTTGTACACGCTGCCACGGGAGAAACCACGCGAGTTGCCGGCCCATGGGCTGTCCATGGCATAGAGCAGCCAGTCATCGGCGCGCAGGTCGGCGTGGAACCACAGGGCGTGATCCAGGCTGGCGACCTGCATGTCTTTCTGCCAGACCGACTTGCCATGCGGCAACATCGACGTGGTCAGCAATCCGAAGTCCGAGGCGTAGGCCAGCAGATACTTGTGCAGGGCCGGCGAGTCGGCCAAGGTGCCATCGGCGCGGAACCAGACATATTTGATCGGGTCGGCCGCTTGCGGGTTGTACGGGTCTTTTTCCGTGACCGGGCGCACCTCGATCGGCTTGGGGCACAACAGTTTCTCGCGCATGTGCTCCGGGATCAGGTGCGCGCGCTGCTGGGTGATTTCCAGTTCCGAGGGCAGGTTTTCCGGACCCACCACCTGTGGCATTGCGGTCTGGTGATCGAAGCCTTCTTCGTCGTACTGGAACGATGCACTGCAGGTGAAGATCGGGTTGCCTTTCTGAATGGCGGTCACGCGGCGCGTGCTGAAACTGCCGCCATCACGCACCCGGTCCACCTGGTAGACCACCGGCAGTCCGGCATCGCCCGGGCGCAGAAAATAGCCGTGCAGCGAATGCACGTGACGTGCCTCCTCGACCGTCTGGCTGGCCGCGGAAAGGGACTGGCCCAGCACCTGGCCGCCGAACAGCTGACGAAACCCCAGGTCCTGGCTACGACCGCGAAACAGGTTTTCTTCGATCGGCTCCAGGGTCAGCAAGTCGACCAGATCATCCAACACATGGCTCATTCAGACTCTCCTCACACAGAGCAATGCCGCGCAGTCTTGGCTGCGTCGGTCAATTCAGACGTTGGCCCGGGCCAACTGATGGACACATTGTAAACATCCCGGCCAGCTTAGCCATGCAAGGTTTCCAACCATTGCTCGCGACTGATGCGGTACAGCACGTGGCGGCGCAACGGATGATCGGGCTCCAGCCTGGGGTGCTCGAAATCCCCCGCCGGGTCGTGCTGCATGCCAATGGCCTGCATGACTTTCTGCGACGGCAAATTGGTCTCAGTGGTAAAGGCCACCACTTCGTCCAGGGGCAACCGGTCAAAGCCGCAACGCAGAGCGGTCCAGGCCGCCTCACTGGCGTAGCCCAGGCCCCAATGCTCGCGCGCCAGGCGCCAGCCGATTTCGGTCGCGGGGGTGAAGGAGGCCTCGAACCCGACCACGCCTAAACCGGTAAACCCGATGAACGCCCCCGTGTCCTTGCGCTCCAGCGCCCACAAACCGAAACCATGCTCAGCGAAATGCCCACGGATTCGCCCGATCAATGCCGCACTTTCCAGCCGGCTCAAGGGTGCCGGGAAATAGCGCATGACCTGCGGATCGGCACACATTGCCGCGAATGCCGGCAAATCGTCGTCGCGCCACTGGCGCATCAACAGTCGCGCACTCTCCAGTTGCAGTATCGGCTCCATCTTTCCCCCCTTCCGTTTCCCTGCAAACAAGTCTACATCGCTGGTAGGATCCTTCACTCATTCACGCCCTGAAGTTGCCATGTCGCTACCGCTGATCTACCACGAAGACTACAGCCCCGAATTCCCGGCGGAACACCGCTTCCCCATGGACAAGTTCCGGTTGCTGCGCGATCACCTGGTAGAAAGTGGCCTGACCCAGGACCGGCACTTGCTGCGCCCCGACATCTGCCCACCCGAGATCCTCGCCCTGGCCCACGACCCTGCCTATATAGAACGCTATATGGGTGGCGAGTTGTCCCGCGAAGACCAGCGGCGCCTCGGCCTGCCCTGGAACGAAGCGCTGGCCCGGCGCACCGTGCGGGCGGTCGGCGGTTCATTGCTGGCCGCCGAGCAGGCACTGGAACACGGATTGGCCTGCCATCTGGCCGGCGGCACCCATCACGCCCATTACGATCACCCCGCCGGTTTCTGCATCTTCAATGACCTGGCCGTGATCAGCCATTACCTGCTGGAAAGCGGCCGGGTCGGTCGGGTGCTGATTTTTGACTGCGACGTGCATCAGGGCGATGGTACTGCACGGATTCTCGAACATACCCCGGATGCGGTGACGGTTTCCCTGCACTGCGAAAAGAACTTTCCGGCACGCAAGGCCAAAAGCGACTGGGACATTCCGTTGCCCATGGGCATGGGCGATGCGGACTATCTGAAGGTGGTGGATGACGCGCTCAATTACCTACTGCCGCTCTACCAGCCGGACCTGGTGCTGTATGACGCCGGTGTCGATGTGCACAAGGACGATGCACTGGGCTACCTGAAACTGACCGATACCGGCGTCGCGGCACGTGATGAAAGCGTACTGCGCCATTGCCTGGGGCGGGATATTCCCGTGATGGGTGTGATCGGCGGCGGTTACAGCAAGGATCGACAAGCCCTGGCGCGACGCCACGGGATCCTGCACCACAGTGCACAACGGGTCTGGCAGTCATCAGGTTGTCATTGAGTTGTGGATGCTTTACCCACAATGTCTGTGTAACGGCCTGTGGATAACCTGAGCGAAAGTCCCTACAGGCCACAGCCTATATAGCCTGCAAGGCACTGAGTGTTTTTTGATCAGCTGCCGCCACGACGATGACATTGCGGTGCTGATAGAATGCCGGCCCTCTTTCGCCGAACCGCAGCGCACGCCATGACCCAGCCTTCCGCCAACCGCCCTCATCACGTCGCCATCATCGGCGGCGGCCCTGCCGGCCTGATGGCCGCCGAGGTATTGAGCCAGGCGGGCGTCAAGGTAGACCTCTACGACGGCATGCCCTCGGTGGGCCGCAAGTTCCTGCTGGCCGGTGTCGGTGGCATGAACATCACTCACTCCGAAGCCTACCCGGCGTTCCTTTCGCGTTACGCCGAGCGCGCCCCGCACATCGCGCCGTTGCTGCGTGAGTTCGGTGCGCCCGCGCTGTGTGAATGGATTCACGGGCTGGGCATCGACACGTTCGTCGGCAGCTCTGGCCGCGTGTTTCCCACGGACATGAAAGCCGCCCCACTGTTGCGTGCCTGGCTCAAACGCTTGCGTGATGCTGGCGTGGCGATCCACACCCGCCACCGCTGGCTGGGCTGGAACGCCGATGGCAGCCTGCGCATCGACAGCCCCGACGGCGAGAAAACGATCAACGCCGATGCCCTGTTGCTGGCACTGGGTGGCGGCAGTTGGTCGCGCCTAGGCTCGGACGGTGCATGGATGCTCGCGCTGGAACAACAAGGTATCGACCTGACGCCGCTACAGCCGAGCAATTGCGGGTTCGAAGTGACCGCCTGGAGCGAGCTGATGGTCAGCAAATTCGCCGGCGCGCCGCTGAAAAATATCGCCATGGGCTTGAACGACGACACGCCGCGACTCGGGGAATGCGTGATCACCGCCACCGGCATTGAAGGCAGCCTGATCTATGCACTGTCGGCACCGATTCGCGAGGCCATCAATCAATACGCTTGCGCCACTGTTCACCTCGACCTGCTGCCGGGCCGGCCTGTGGATAAAATCCAGGCCGCATTGAACAAGCCTCGCGGCTCACGCTCCATGGCCAAGCACTTGCACAGCCAACTGGGTCTGGACGGCGTCAAGGCGGCACTGCTGCGTGAGCTGACCGCCGCCGAATGCTTCGCCGACCCGCTGGCACTGGCCAATGCCATCAAGGCCCTGCCACTGACACTGGTCAGAACCCGGCCGCTGGATGAGGCCATCAGCAGCGCCGGCGGCGTGACCTTCGAGGCCATGAATGAACAGCTGATGCTCAAGCAACTGCCCGGCGTGTTCTGTGCCGGGGAAATGCTCGACTGGGAAGCGCCGACGGGCGGCTATCTACTGACAGCCTGCTTCGCCAGTGGCCGCGCGGCGGGGATGGGGATGGTCGAATGGCTGAGGAGCGGCGGCAAGCTATAAGCTAGAGCAGGCGCATGACCTGCTCCTTTCTTGCAGCTTGAAACTTGCCGCTTGTCGCTGCTTTCAAGGCTTACGCTTGCGCGGCCCGGTGTTGAACACCGGCACCTTGCGTACCGGCTTGACGGGCACATCGGCCACTGTCTCGCCACTGTCCACCCATTTGCCCAGGTTGCGTTTGCCGCCACCCGAAGCCTTGGGTTTCTTCGGCTTTTTCGGCTTTTTGATCACCTGACCGCTAGCGTCGGTGTCCGGCACCCGATGCTCCGGTTCGAAGTCCTGCTCCATGTGGCGGGTCAAGGCCTGACGGGTCAGCATCTCGATGGCCGACAGCAGGTTCACCTCATCGGCGCACACCAGCGAAATGGCCTCGCCGGTGGAACCCGCACGACCGGTACGACCGATACGGTGGATGTAGTCCTCGGCGACGATCGGCAAGTCGAAGTTGACCACCAGCGGCAAGTCTTCGATATCCAGTCCACGGGCAGCCACATCAGTGGCCACCAGTATCTGGATTTCACTGGCCTTGAAACGATCAAGTGCACGTTGGCGAGTGGCTTGTGGCTTGTCGCCGTGAATACCGTCGGCATTCACGCCCAGGCCCTGAAGCTTCTCCACCAGTGCGTCCACGCCATTACGGGTCTTGGCGAACACCAGCACCTGCTTCCACTTGTTCTTGCGCATCAAGTGAACGAACAGCTCCGGCTTGCGCTTCTTGTCGACCGTCACCACCCATTGCTTGACGGTGTTGGCGGCGACGTTGCGCGGGCTGACTTCGATGCTCAGCGGATCGTTGAGCATTTGTCCGGCCAGCAGGCGGATCTGGTCCGAGAAGGTGGCGGAGAACAGCAGGGTCTGGCGCTTTTTCGGCAGCGCCTTGTAAATGTTCGCCAGTTCTTCGGAAAAGCCCAGGTCGAGCATGCGGTCGGCTTCGTCCAGCACCAGGGTTTGCAGCTGATTGAACTTCAGTGCGTTCTGGCGGAACAGGTCCAGCAGGCGACCCGGCGTGGCCACCAGCAGGTCGACGCCTTTGCGCAGCTTCATCATTTGCGGGTTGATGCTGACGCCGCCATACACCGCGTAGGTGCTCAACGGCAGGTGCTCGGCGTACTGGCGCACGCTTTCATGGACCTGTTCGGCCAACTCGCGGGTCGGCACCAGGATCAGCGCACGCACCGAGTTGCTGGTGACTTTCGGCCCTTCCATGGCCAGCAACTGCAACAGCGGCACGGCGAAACCGGCGGTCTTGCCGGTGCCGGTCTGGGCCGCGGCCATCAGGTCGCGACCGGCCAGCACTGCCGGGACGGCTTGCGCCTGCACCGGGGTCGGGGTCTGGTAGCCGAGCGTCTCAAGGGCGCGCAGCAAGGGTTCGATCAGGCCAAGAGTGGCGAAAGTCATGGGAGTACCGTAGGAATAAATCAGCGCGGGTATGCAATGGCGCGCAGTTTACCCTAATTCACACGGGATTCTGTCGGCGTGACAGCGGCGGGTCGATCGGCACCCCGGCGCCACTGCGGCAAGCCGATCAACACCACGGCGCTGATGATCACCAGCATGGCCAGCGCTTCCTCGATACCGATGGTCTCGCCGACGAACACGATCCCCAGCAACACCGCCACGGCCGGGTTGACGTAGGCATAACTGGTGGCCGCCGCCGGCCGCACGTGTTTCAACAGGTACATGTAGGCGTTGAAGGCGATGATCGAACCGAACACGGTCAGGTAAGCCAGCGCCGCCCAGCCTTCGATCGGCGGCAGGCTCTCCAGGCGTTCACCACTAATCGCGCTGCCAATCAGCAACACCACGCCACCGACCAGCATTTCTACGGCGCTGGCCATTGCGCCCTGGGGCAAGGGCAAATGTCTGCTCCACACCGAGCCGAACGCCCAGGTCGCTGCGGCGAAAATCAGCAGCGCCGCGCCCAACGGACTCGATTGCAGATTGGACCCCAGGTTGAGCATGGCAATGCCAATCAGGCCAAGCACAATCCCGGCCCATTCGAGACGGGTATTACGTGCGCCCCAGAAATAGCCACAGAGCAAGGTAAACAGCGGTACCGTCGCCACCGCCAACGCCGCCACCCCGGAGGCCACGCCCATGTGCTCGGCCACGCTGACCGCGCCATTGCCACAGCTGAGCAGCAGAATCCCGATGATCCCGGCGGCTTTCCATTGCGCCCAGGTCGGTGCCGGCGCCCCTCTCCAGCGCAGGAAGGCGTACATCAATGTCCCGGCGATCACGAAGCGGATACCGGCCAGCAGCAGCGGCGGCCAGTACTCCACGCCGATGCGGATCACCAGGTAGGTCGACCCCCAAATCACATACAACGCGAAAAAGGCGGCGATCAACGGTAAGGGAAAGCGACGTAGGCCAGGCATGGTCAGCTCGAAGACAGGTCAATGTGAGCAGCTATTCTAGAAAGGCCAACACTGGAAAATAAGTTACAAAACCTGTTTATCGGGCCAGTACACTTTTAAAAGCACGGAGATTTTCGCTGTAACCCGTACTTTCGAAAGTCAGTCATGTTCAGGAACCCGCACAATGGACAAATTCGACCGCATGTTGCTCAGCGCCCTGTTGGAAAACGGTCGTGCGTCCTACGCCGAGCTGGCGCGCAAAGTAAACCTGTCCGCCCCGGCCGTGGCCGAACGCGTGGCCAAGCTCGAAGCCTGCGGGGTGATTACCGGCTACGCGGCAAAAGTCGACATGGCCAAGCTCGGGCTGCCTATCCAGTGCGTCATCGAACTGCGCCTGAACCAACACGGCAACCAGAAAGCCTACGATGATCTGATCAAAATCCCGCAGCTGACCGAGTGCCACCGGGTGACGGGTGACCCCTGCGTGATCATGCAAGCCGCCGTGGGTTCGATGCAGGAGCTGGAGGCGCTGATCAACCGCGTGGCCACGTTCGGGTTCAGCAAGACTTCGATTGTGTTGTCCAGCGCCATCGAGAAGCGGGTGCCGCTAGGGCAATTGGAGGGGAACGGGAAATAGATCACGCGTGAGCGCGCGCCTGCTCGCCCCACGGTGGACGTGTTTGCCGCTAGAGCCCGCGATGCCGCTTGAGGTGTTCGTCGATTTTCGCCGCCGGGACTTTCTGCAAACTGCGCAGAAAATCATGGGACAACTCGCGCACGCCATACTTCTGCAGCAACTCTTGCTCCAGATACGTGGCGAGGTTGGCCGCCATTTCCGCGTCGGCCATGGCCCGGTGAGCCTGGCCGGTGTGGGGCAGTCGAGCAAAAGTGGTCAAGGTGCCGAGCTTGTGGTTCGGTGCCGTCGGCATCAGGCGCCGGGCCAGTAGCAGCGAGCAGGCGAAGTTCTGCAAGCGGGTGCGCTTGATCCGCCCCAGCTCAAAGTCCCAGAATTTCTGGTCGAACGCAGCGTTGTGCGCCAACAGTGGTGTGGTGCCCACGAATTCGTTGACCTCATTCATCACCTGTTCGGCACTGGGCGCGGTGCGCAGCATGGCATTGCTGATGCCGGTCAACTGTTCGATAAACGCCGGGACCCGCACGCCCGCGTTCATCAGGCTTTGGTAACGCTCGACAATGCGCCCCTGTTCAAGTATCACCACAGCAATTTCCGTGGCCCGGCAGCTGCTGCTCGGGGTGATCCCGGTGGTTTCAAAGTCGATGACGGCTATGCGTTCCAAACCTGTTCCTTGCGTTCAATAATCAGTTTTTAAGCAGCAACGCGCCTTCGATCGGCACGTAGCGTGTGGCCGCGCGAATCAGCGAGTTGGCCGTGAGCCCGGGCACACCGTAGGCAACGGCTTCTACCCCGTGCTTGTTGATGATGCGCTCCAGCAGCATGTCGAAATCACCGTCCCCCGACGCCAGTACCACTTCGTCGACGTGATCGGCGGCGTCCATGATATCGAGGGTGATGCCCACGTCCCAGTCGCCCTTGGCCGAGCCATCGCTGCGCTGGATGTAGGGTTTGAGCTTCACGGTGAAACCGAGGTTGCGCAGGATCTGCTGAAACTGCTGCTGCTTGCTGTCGCCGCGGTCAATGGCGTAGGCATAGGCCTCGACGATTTGCCCCTGCTTGCTGATGTCAGCCCACAGGGCGGCATAGTTGAAATGACAGCCGTAAGCCTGGCGCACGGTGTAGTAGAGGTTCTGGACATCGGCGAACACTGCGATCTTCTTCACCGCACATCCTCTTGGCGCACACAAGCGCAGGCGATTGATCAGACCCAAGGCCCGAAAAGTCGCCCAGTATGCCAGCCGGAACGAACGTTCAGCGAATAATCAGTCCGGGGCGCCAGCGCGCCCCGGACGAATGGCGTCTCAGACGAAAGAATCGTCGTCGCCAAACAGCGATGAGCTGTCATCGCCGTAGTCGGTATCGGCAAAACCACCCTGGTCGTTGCCGTCGTTAGCGTTGCCCGCCACGCGCGAGTCGTCGCCCCAGCCGCTGTTGCTGTCGTCGTTGACCTGGGCCGGTTCCTCCTTGATGACTTCGACCACTTCCTGGGGCTGCGAGTTGCTGTGAAACAGGCTGCTGATGCCCTGCGCCAGCATCACGCCACCAGCCACGCCCGCTGCGGTTTTCAAGGCGCCGCCGAGAAAGCTGCTGGCGGCGGGAGCCTGTTGCGCAGGGGCCGCATAGGGCTGTTGCGAGCCACCGAAGCGTGGCGCTGGCGACGGCGTATCGGACGAAGGTCGCCCCGGCTCACGCCATCCATTGCAGCTGAATGCGGACGAGCCTTGGGCTGGGGCCGGCCGGGCATCACGGGCACCGCCGAAGATGCTCGACAAGAAGCCGCCGGTCGCTGCCGGTGCAGCCACCTGCCCCTTGGCTTGCTGCAATTGGGCCTGCAATTGCTGAACCTGCTGGGCCAGTTGTTTGTTTTGTTCATTGAGGCTGTTGAGCGCGGCCTCCTGCACCAGGATCGCCTGGGTCATGAAATAACCCGCCGTCGGCTGGCGCCCCAGGTGCTCCTTGATCCGTGCCTCGGCCTCGGCATCACGCAACGCGCCGTCCGTTTCGGCCTGCTGCAACCGGGAAAACAGTCCATCGATCAGGGTTTGTTCTTCGCTGTTCATGGCGACCTCATAGATTGCCGGGAAATCAGTGCTCTTCTCCTGATGGAAAAGGTGCTCATCCGTAATGGGGTTGTTGCCGGCGCTTTCAATGCGCTTTACCGAACGTTTACCTTTGTTCAGGTGCCAGTCGCATCGGTTACAGTGTCTGCATATTGTGCAACCTGCGAACGCGACCGATGAATCCGTTAGACGTACTCCGCGACTCCTTCTATTTCTTCCAGCGCAATCTGGGCCGGATCGTGCCGCTGTGCTTGCCCCTGGTGGTGTTCGAAGCCCTGCTGCAGCAACTGGTCGATCACTCGCAGGGGCCGCAAGCCTTTCCCGGCTACAGCGTGATGGTCGGGCTGCTGGTGTATCCGCTCTACACCGCCGCTCTGATCCTGTTTCTCGATGCACGCAGCCGTGGCGAATCGCCGCGCACTCGCGACCTGTTGGCGGCGTCGGCCAGCCTGTGGCCGCGCTTTGCCTTGCTGACAGCGGTCAACACGCTGCTGATTCTGATCGGGCTGTCGCTGTATTTCCTGCCAGGCATCTGGCTGATGGTGATGCTGGCGTTTGCCGAATACCTGCTGGTGCTGCGCAATATGCAACCACTGGCCGCCATCCGCGAAAGCATGCGCCTGGCACGCGGCAATTTCCTGCGGATCCTGGTGTGCATTCTCTGCGTGATGGGCCCCTTGTGGCTGCTCAAGGGCGCCAGCCTGTCGATTTATCCGGAGCCACAGAATCCGGCCATTGCGCTGCTCCTGGAAAGCATCCACAGTTTCCTGCAACTGTTCACCAGCGTGGTGCTGTTTCGCCTGTTCATGCTGATCAGCGAAGCCCCTGACAACACCGAAGGCAATGCCTGACCGCTCTACCCTTTGGGTTCGGCCTTGCACTCGGTTATGCTCGCTATCAACTTTGTAACGCCATAAGCCGAGCCATGACCCGTCTACTGCGCTACACCCTGTTGGGCCTGCTGTCTCTCACCTGCCTGCTGCTGGCGTTGCTCTACAGCTTGACCTGGCGCCCCGAGGCCAAGGAAACACTGGAAGTCAGTTGCAGCGCCCCGGCGCCCACCCTGGTCCCCGGCCAGGCCTTGAAGGTGATGACCTGGAACGTTCAGTACCTGGCCGGTAAACGTTATGTGTTCTGGAATGACCTGGCCCAAGGCAGTGACGAAAACCCGACACCGGAAGACATGGCCTTCAGCCTCGATGAGGTGGCGCGGGTCATCCGCGACGAGCAGCCAGACCTGGTGCTGCTGCAGGAACTGGATGACGGCGCCAAGGCCAGCGACTACCAGAACCAGCTCAAGCTGCTCCAGGAACGCCTCGCCGACCTCTACCCCTGCAGCACCCACGCCTTCGACTGGAAGGCCGACTTCGTTCCCGACCGGCATATCTTTGGCAGCGTTGGTCGGCAACTGGCAACCTTGAGCCGCTACCAGATCGAACACGCCGAACGCCTGCAACTGCCTGATACGACGACGAACGTCATCAGCCGCCAGTTCCAGCCCAGGAATGCCTTGCTGGTGAATTACCTGCCGCTGCGCGACGGCGGGCAAATGGCGGTCCTCAACACGCACCTCGACCGCGCCACCGAACCGAACGAGACGTTGCAAGCCAAGGTCGCGGCGGTCACCAAGGTGCTGGACAAGTACGAGGCACGCGGCACGCCATGGCTGATCGGCGGCGACTTCAACCTCCTCCCGCTGGGGCAATTCCAGCGCCTGCCCCCCGAGCAGCGCACGCCCTACTCCGCCGACAGCCCGCTGCATGGACTGTGGGACAAATACCCGATGATCCCGACCAACAACGAAGCCAGTGGCATCGATCGTGCGCGCTGGCTGACCCATTACCCCAACGACCCCGGCCTCAACGGCCCGGACCGCACCGTCGACTACCTGTTCTACAGCCCGCGACTCAAACGGGTTGAAGCAACTGTGCGACAGGACGATACGTTGCGCATCTCCGATCATTTGCCGGTGATCGCCCGATTCCTGTTGCCGGCAGCGCCTTAGGACTCAATCAATGTTCCTCCTCCAGTTCGTCATACAGTAACCCGAAGATCTTGCGCTTCATGTCGATGAGCGAGCGTTCCATGACCATGTCCAGGGTCTGTGGGCGTTCGATCGGCACAGCTCTGGCACCGGGCTTCCAGCCTCGGCTTGCTTGAGGATGGCAATGATTGGGCTGTCCGAAAAACGGGATGTCTTCACGCAAAATTTCCTTGATCCGATCAGGAGAAAATTCTACTTCTGACGAGTACTAGAAATGGGGGGATTGCCGCTGTGAGCGGTCGACTGTCGCAGATCATTGAACAGAGAAGGCGGTGACATCCGCCTTCTACATGTTCAATTCTTGGTTCTTTTGGCCGTTCGGGCCGCACGCCCGTCGTACTCCGGACGGCCAGAAACAATTAACCCGAAGAAATAAGGTTGGGCGCCTGAGTCCTCGAGCTGACTCCCTGACTTGTTATGCACTTCAATGAGAGAGAAAAGATCCACAAGACGGTCCTGAATCTGTTCTATTTCCGCGTCTTTCAGTGTCACCATCGAGCTGTATTTGAAAGAACCTGAAACATCAAAGTATTCACTTTTTTCAGGCTTGAGCAGCGACCGTTCCACTTCGTAGCGCAGGAACTGATCCTTTAGCCTCAATGCATCAACTGTTCTGGGCATCCTCAGCGTTGGTGCATGACGAACAAAGGGATCTTCAGGTGCTGTTCGTTCTTTTGAGACAAGGCTCAAGAAAGCTTCCGTATGCTGATCGTAGGCAAGGCCAATTTGCTGGCACACCAACTGGATTTCAGCAACGGAGGCACTGTCCACCATATAGAGATAAGTCATCAATGGCAGCAGTTCAAAGTTCTCTTCGAATGCTGCAATCACCTCTTGGGTGATGATGAACTCACGCTCATACCGACTTAAACTCAGCGCCCGACGTAAAATTTTCGAATCATGCTCTCTCAGCTCAAGCCTGGAAGAAAGATCCGTGACTTCGACACCTTTGCCAAACAGCATCTCGTGGACGTTAGCGGGCAGCAAGTCTCTGAAGTAATGCCAAAAATAATCAAAACTGACTTTGCTTGAGGCGTCGATACCAAGATGGTCATGCAACTCCACTGCGGCATCAATACTCAGGTATTTCCTTCCGGCCTCAACGTCACGATAGTAATTGGCCGAAAATGGAATATTGACCTCATCGAGAAACGTTGAAATCTTCAGATGCCCCGTTTCGATCCGCAACTGCATGAGAAACGCACCAAACGCTCGTTTACTATCCAAGCTCTTCAGCCTCTGCCGACAGAGTGACAACCACTCTGGTCGTATTTTTCTTGATTTTCATACTTGAAGTTACCACGCCTATTTCCTGCGTATTACGCACATGAACTCCCCCACAGGGAATTGACCAATCTTCGCATTGCCACCAACGAAATCCATGTCCTTTGCTCGTATCCGCTTCCGTACGAATCTCATGACTTGCAGAGCAAAACTCGTTCAAGGCATCCGTCGCCCACCTCAAACTGTCTTCGTCGAACTCTCCGATAAACTCGTATTGATTCTCCCCACCCTCGTCACTCAACGGAGAACGTACCGGGTGTGGAATGGACCGCCCAAGCGTCTGCTCTAGCATGCAGTGCATCAAATGCATGGCTGAATGAAGACGCATCTGATGATATCGCAATGGCCAATCAAGCGTTGCCGTAGCCTGCTGGCCAATCGCGCACTCTCTCAGCAGCGTGAACGCCTCATCGTCAACGCTCAAGTAATGCCTGATCTGATCATCCCTTTTCTTGGTCGACACAATCTCCAACGCTCGCGGTGCCTCATTCTTCCCAGGGCCCGGGATATTCAATACGCCTCGATCTCCGAGCTGTCCGCCTCCTTGCGGGTAGAAAACTGACTCGCCAAGGAGCGCAAAAGGAAGACCCGCGTCGTCGCGTTCAAGCAGATCGACTCGACATTCCAGCTGCTTCAGATACGGCTTTTCGTGAAATAAAGGCAGTGTTTCGCTCATTTTTACCTCGAGTAAGGTCTCACTGAGTTGCGTTGGAAGCCCTTGCGAATCATCGAGGGCTTCCATGACCTTCCCCTGAATAGTCGAGCGTGGAGAGCTCCCGCCGACGTAATCCCGGGTCTGAAAGCCCTGTGCGCCAATGGCCTTTTCAAACACGCCGGGGTCCCTGCACTGATCGGCGGCACGAATGACAACGGCCCCGTCATTCAGCAGCTGTTTGTGGATGTCGTCCGCGGCGTCTGAAAAATAGCGGCCCGGATCAGCGTATGCGCTGGCCACGAAATCGAATGCCCCTTCTGTATCACTGCCCTTCACATTCATCGCTCCTCACTTCCCTGGAATCGTCGGCATCTCAGTCTGCGATGCATTAGATACCATTCTCCATTTATAAACTCAACATATAGAAATATGTTTCTTCCATTAGATTTTTTATGGCTGCGCACGGAACATCGTCGAAGGTCGCGTCAAAAAACAACCCAACCGATTGATATATATGAAAAATAATTTAATGAATCAGAGGCCGTATGACCGTGGAAAAATCGCAATCGCCTGCTGCATGCGCAGGCGTTTCATCGGTACTGCGTGAGCAGGCCCTCAAGCACCCTGCAACACTCCTCATCAAACCTTACGTGAGCCCCTTCTCATGAGCGGACCCAATGCGCGGCGAGCTGAAGCGCAGCCTGAAAAATCGACACATTCAACTGATCGCCTTGGGTGGGGCAGTGGGTACCGGCCTGTTCCCAGGCTCGGCGGGAGCACTCAAGTCTGCCGTCCCCTCAATGATCCTTGGCTACGCGATTTGCGGTTTCATCGCCTTCATGATCATGCGGCAGTTGGGTGAAATGATCGTTGAAGAGCCCGTGGCCGGCTCTTTCAGCCACTTCGCCCACAAGTACTGGGGCGGGTTCGCCGGCTTCCTGTCGGGATGGAACTGCTGGATCTTGTACATCCTGGTTGGCATGTCCGAACTGGCAGCCGTCGGCAAATACGTGCACTACTGATGGCCAGAGATTCCGACCTGGGTATCGGCCGCAGTCTTCTTCGTGTTGATCAATGCAATCAACCTGACAAACGTCAAAATATTCGGCGAGGTCGAATTCTGGTTTGCCATCATCAAGGTCCTGGCCGTGATCGGCATGATTGCCATGGGCAGCTATCTTCTGGTCAGCGGTAACGCAGGGCCACAAGCCTCGCTGAGCAACCTGTGGCAACACGGCGGTTTTTTTCCCCTATGGGGTGGGCGGGTTGGCGATGTCCATGGCGATCATCATGCTGTCCTTCGGCGGTCTGGAGATGCTCGGTTCCACCGCTGCCGAGGCCGAAAAACCTCGGACCGTGATCCCCAAAGCCATCAACCAGGTGATCTACCGTATTCTGATTTTCTACATCGGCGTGCTCGTCGTGCTGCTGTCTCTGGTGGTTGCGACGCTGGTGATCAATTGGGCGATGATCAGCCTGTCCCACGTCAAATTTCGCCAGCACATGAACCGTACCCGACAGAAACCGCTGTTCAAGGCGCTGCGGTACCCCTACGGCAACTATGTATGCCTGGCATTCCTGGTATTCATATTGGGCGTCATGTTGATGGATCCCGTCATTCGGATCTCGGTCTATGCCATTGCGGTGTGGATTGCGCTGATGTGGGTTTGTTATGGCATCAAGCACAAACGCAGTGTTTCGCAGGACCTCTACGGGGAGGCCTGAACGATTGCAATACCGGATGAACCCATCGCCCGGGTGAGGCCGCGCACGTACCTCCCTATTTACGCGGCTTGGCCCGTGCCGTCGCTTCGGCCACCAGCGGGTCATCCGGCCAGTAGTGTTTGGGATAACGCCCCTTCAGGTCCTTCTTCACTTCGGCATAGGTGCTGCGCCAGAAGTTCGCCAGGTCCTGGGTCACCTGTACCGGCCGGCGTGCCGGGGACAACAGATGCAGCTTGACCACCTGCCGGCCACCGGCAATGCGCGGGGTTTCGGCTAGGCCGAACAATTCCTGCAAACGCACCGCGAGAATCGGCGGCTGTTCGCTGTAGTCCAGGCGAATCGACGAACCGGAAGGCACGCTCAGATGATGTGGCGCCTGTTCATCGAGGCGTTGTGGCAGTGGCCATGGCAGCAAGTTATGGACGATGCTCGACAAGTCCAGGTTGGCGAAGTGACTGAGCCGCGAGACTTTGCCCAAATACGGCATCAACCAGTGTTCGAGGCTTTTAAGCAGTGCGGCGTCGCTGACATCTGGCCATTCACTCTGGTCCTTACTGCCGAGGTCCAACTGACGTAACAACGCCACCCGCGCCTGCCACTGACGCAGCTCGGGTGTCCACGGCAACAGCTCCAGCCCTTTACGGCGCACCAGATTGATCAGCGCCTGGCTGCGAGCCGCTTCGTCCAGGCCGGTCAGCGGTTCGCGGCTCAGTACCAGTTCGCCCACCTTGCGCTGGCGCTCGGCCCGCAACACGCCTTCACGCTCATCCCAATCTAGCTGATCGACGCAACGCACTTGCTCCGCCAATACCGAATCGAACAACGCCGGATCAAAATCGGCGGCCAGATAAATCCGTTCTTCACGCTGCCCCTGCCGGCTGCCCAGGTCGGCGATCACCAGCCAGGGCTGTTTCATCAGGCTATCGGCCTCGGCGAACAAGGCCGCGCGACCGTTGGCCAGTCGATACTCCGCCCCCCCTGCGCGACGCTGCTGCGCCACCCGGTCCGGATAGGCCAGCGCCAGCAACGCGCCGAGCCAGCGCGGATGCTCCGGGTCGCTGACCGATTGTTCGGCCTTGCCACGCAGATAACCGCGATACTGCCGGGCCAATTGCCGCGCCCGCTGCACGCCGCCCTGGGCGCCACGCGCCGCACGCTCTTCACCGGACAGCAGCACCAGGCGGCTGTGCAGGTCGGCGCCGGCACCGCGCAAGATATCCCGTTCGCCGAGCAGTGCCGCCACGTCGCACGCCATGTTCGCCAGCCCCAACGCCTGACCGCGCAGCAGCAAATGGGCAATGCGCGGATGGGCCGGCAGTTCGGCCATGGCCTGACCATGACGGGTCAGTTTCCAGTCTTCAGGCGACGTACCCTCGAGTGCCCCCAGGCGCTCGAGCAAGTCCTGGGCCTGGGCATACGCCGCCGTCGGGGGTGCATCGAGCCAGACCAATTGCCCCGGTAGAACGCCCCAACGACCGAGCTGCAAGGCCAGGCCGGCGAGGTCCGCGGAGAGAATTTCAGCGCTGGCATAGGCCGCCAGTTGTTCGTGCTGATCCTGCGACCACAAGCGATAACACACTCCCGGTTCCAGGCGCCCCGCCCGACCGGCACGCTGGGTCGCGCTGGCGCGGGAGATCCGCTGGGTATCGAGACGGGTCATGCCGCTGCCGGGATCGAAACGGGGCACCCGCGCCAGGCCGGCATCGATCACGACACGTACACCGTCGATGGTCAGGCTGGTCTCGGCGATGTTGGTGGCCAGCACCACTTTGCGCTGCCCGGGTGGCGCCGGGTCGATGGCCGCCCGTTGCGCCGCCAGGTCGAGTTCACCGTGCAACGGGCACAGCAGCACTTCAGAGCGCTCGCCCAGCGCATCCGCCAACTGTTGATGGACACGCCGGATTTCCGCTTGCCCCGGCAGGAACACCAACAGGCTGCCGGTTTCATCGTTCAGCGCTTCCAAGACGGTCTGCACCAGCCGCGGCTCGATGAACTCGCCCGGCTGGAACGGCCGGCCCCAGCGCATCGTTACCGGGTACATGCGGCCTTCGCTACGCAGGATCGGCGCATCATTGAGCAAGCCGGCCAGGCGTTCACCTTCCAGGGTCGCCGACATCAGCAGGATCTTCAGTGGCTGTTCGTCCCGAAACAGCTCACGACCGTTCAGGCTCAAGGCCAGGGCCAGGTCGGCGTCGAGGCTGCGTTCGTGGTACTCGTCGAAGATCAGCAGGCCCACGCCCTCGAGCGCCGGGTCTTCCTGCAGGCGTCGGGTGAGAATGCCTTCGGTCACCACTTCGATACGGGTGTTCGGCCCGACCTTGCTGTCCAGGCGAATCCGATAGCCGACCGTTTCGCCGACCTTTTCCCCCAACTCGCTGGCCAGCCGCTCGGCCGCCGCCCGCGCCGCCAGCCGGCGCGGTTCAAGCATGAGGATCGTTTGCCCCGCCAGCCACGGCTCATTCAGCAGTGCCAAGGGCACGCGGGTGGTCTTGCCGGCACCGGGCGGTGCTTCGAGCACCGCTTCGTGGCGTGTCGACAGGGCGTCACGCAGCGCGGGTAAAACATCATCGATCGGCAAAGAAATCATGCTGGCTCCAAAACAGAGCGGCGAGTATAACGGCGAACTGCCTGACGTTAATCACGGTCCTAATGTTGACCGACGACGTTTCGTTTCAAGTTTACTCAGGAGATTTTCCATGCGTGCTCCCTTTCGCCTGATGGGCGGTGTACTGATCGCGACCCTGCTGACCCAGATCACCGCATGCGGTTCGATTCTCTATCCCGATCGCCGCGGCCAGATCGAAGGCAAGATCGACCCGGCCATTGCCGCACTCGACGCCGTGGGCCTGCTGTTCTATATCATCCCGGGGCTGATCGCCTTTGCCGTGGACTTCGCCACCGGCGCGATTTACTTCGAGCCAGGCAAGACCGCGCAGGTGGCACCGGAGAAACTCCAACAAGCCATCGACGCCGATGGCAAGGTCGATAACATCAAGTTGCAGGCTATTCTCGAAAGCGAGTTGGGCCGTCATCTGCCGCTGGACGACCCTCGCCTGATCCAGCACAAGGGCAGCGCCCAGCAACTGGCCATGCTCGGCCTGCAACCCGCCGCTTGAGGCACCGCACCGAAGGAACGATGCACCTATGACCAGCAGCACGGAACACGCCCGCCTGTTACGCCTGGCCACCCGCGCATCGGTGGCCGTGGCCAGCATCCTGATCCTCGCCAAAGCCATCGCCTGGTGGATGAGCGGGTCGGTGAGCATGCTCGCCGGCCTGACGGATTCGACCCTCGATGGCGTGACCTCACTGCTCAACCTGCTGGCGGTGCATTACGCGCTGCGCCCGGCGGACGACGATCACCGTTACGGACACGGCAAGGCCGAGTCGCTGGCCGGCATGGCCCAGGCGCTGTTCATTTCCGGCAGTGCGGTATTGATCGCACTGCAAGCCGTCGAACGGATCAAACACCCTGAACCGATTGGCGCGGCCTGGCTCAGTATTGGCGTGATTATCTTTTCCTTGCTGCTGACCGCGGCATTGCTGGTGCTGCAACAACGCGTGGTGCGCGAAACCGGCTCCAATGCGGTACGGGCCGACTCGCTGCACTACCGCTCGGACATGCTACTCAATGGCAGCATCCTGATCGCGCTGGTGCTCGCCGGATTCGGCTGGTATCAACTCGATGCCTGGTTCGGCCTGGCCATCGCCGCCTACATCCTGTGGAGTGCCATCCAGATCGCCCGGGAAAGCTTTGCCGTACTGATGGATCAGGAACTGCCCCCGGACGTCAGCCAGCGCATGCTCGAACTGGCTTGCAGCGTGCCCGGGGTACTCGGGGCCCACGACCTGCGCACCCGGGTCTCCGGCAATCACTGGTTCGTGCAACTGCACCTGGAGTTACCGGGAGAGTTGACCCTGACAGTGGCCCACGGTCTCAGCGACCAGGCGGCCGATGCCATTCGTGCGGTCTACCCGCAAGCCGAAGTCCTGGTGCATGCCGATCCGGTCGCAACAGGGGGTAAGTTCTAAGCTGCACACTTCAAACTTGAAGCTTGAAGCGTGAGGCCGCTACTCAACCCGATACCCCCGTGAGCCCAGGCAATCACCCTGGGCCTGGCGGTAGCGTTGCACCACCTGGGGCGCCGGCTGATAGGTCATGGCCCGTGGATCAAAACCACTTTGTTCGACGGCCCAGCGATAGCAGTCATAACCATCCTGGTCGACCTGCTGGCGCGACTGTCCGTTAGCCGGGTACGCCACCACGTCGTAACCGTTGCCGAGCGATGGCGGCGGTGGCTCGGGGTATCCCGCCGGCGGCTGCACCACCACGTATTCCCCAGTGTGGGCCTCGTAGCTGTAATAGACGCCAGTGGCCAGGAAAAACAGCGCACCGCCGATCCAGACTTCGCGCGCGTAATCGGGCAGGTCACTCACCCGAATCCCGTAGGGCGGGCGTACCACGACATAACGCTGACCTTGCGGGCGATACCAGTAGCCACCGGAGTAGAAGTAGTCCTGGCCCCGGTATGGCACGCGGTAGTTGCGATCAGGAAACCGATCGGTCTCATGCCCCGGCCGATAATGCGGCCCCGGTCCCCAGCCATTGCCATGACCGGCAGGGCGCCGTGGAATGTCCTGATAGTAGCCGGGACGTGGCTCCTGAGTCTGGCGGACGGCATCCGGTCGCCCCTGAATCGGCAGGTTGCTCGAGGGACTGGGCTGGTCACTGCCTTGTTGATTTGGCTGAGGCTGCTGTGTCGGCCCCTGATTACCTGCCAGCAAGGGTGTGCTGACACTGACACACATCACTCCAACACCGGCCATACGCCAGATGCGCGACTTCATGCTCTTCCTCACTGCGCGGTGGTGACCTGTACGTAAGACTGGGAAAGCACAGGCCGGTTCGGCGACAGGTTATCAGCCGCAGGACTGATTTCGCAGATCGAGTAGGAGGCGGTTTCACAACCGCCGTCCTCTCACACCACCGTACATACGGTTCCGTATACGGCGGTTCAGGTTATGCGGCTAAGCCGGTTAATCGTTTCCAGTATTGAGACAAGCCCCAGC
>NZ_FYDV01000015.1:0-3335 GCF_900187535.1 Pseudomonas sp. Irchel s3a18
GAGCATTGGAACCACCTGATCCCATCCTGAACTCAGCAGTGAAACGATGCATCGCCGATGGTAGTGTGGGGTTTCCCCATGTGAGAGTAGGTCATCGTCAAGATTAAATTCCGAAACCCCTATCTGCTGATGCAGGTAGGGGTTTTGTTTTTGTGCGCGAAAAGTTGGCGCTTACGGTTTCTATGCAACGGCTCGGGGCATGGCTATCATGCGGGCCTCATTGTGAGGCGATACGTGCATGCTGACGTTGTTAAAACTCTTGAAGGATGGTCGTTTCCACTCGGGGCAGGCGCTTGGCGCTGCTCTGGGTATCAGCCGCAGTGCTGTCTGGAAGCAGCTCCAGCACCTGGAAGCAGAGTTGGGTCTGTCCATTCATAAGGTCCGGGGTCGTGGTTATCAGCTGAGCGCACCGTTGACACTCCTCGATGGCCTGGAAATTACCAGCTCTTCTGCGCAGGGCAATTGGCCGGCGCTGGTATTTGATTCGATTGACTCGACCAATGCAGAGGCGCTGCGCTCCATAGAGCGCGGGGTGCCGGCGCCCTTTCTCGTGCTGGCAGAGCGTCAAACGGCGGGGCGGGGGCGACGAGGTCGCAAGTGGGTGAGCCCTTACGCGGAAAATATCTACTACAGCCTCGTCTTGCGCATAGAAGGCGGAATGCGACAGCTGGAGGGGTTGAGTCTGGTCGTCGGCCTCGCGGTGATGCAGACGCTGCGCGATCTGGGTATCACTGCAGCCGGGTTGAAGTGGCCTAACGATGTCCTGGTCGGCGAGAAAAAGATTGCCGGTATATTGTTGGAGTTGGTCGGGGATCCGGCTGATGTGTGTCACGTCGTCCTGGGCGTCGGTATCAATGTAAATATGCAGGAGGCTGATGAGGTTGATCAGCAATGGACCTCCATGCGTCTCGAGGCGGGCAGGGCATTTGATCGCAATCTGCTGGTGGCGCGTTTGAACGATGTGCTGCAGGGGTATCTGGCGCGTCATCAATTGTCAGGTTTCTCGGCGCTTCAAGAAGACTGGGAGCGCGGCCACTTATGGCAGGGGCGCGCTGTTTCATTGATTGCGGGTGTGAACCGGATTGACGGTGTTGTCATGGGGATCGATGGGCAGGGTGCTTTGCGCTTGAAAGTGGGTGATGCCGAAAAGGTTTTCAGTGGTGGCGAGCTAAGTCTGAGGCTGCGCGATGATTCTTGAGCTCGACTGTGGTAACAGCTTTATCAAGTGGCGAGTGTTGCATGCGGATGCCGCGAAATTGTTTGCCGAGGGTGTTGTGGACTCGGATCTCGCGTTGCTGGAGAGTCTGCGCGGTTGTGTCGGGCTGAGTCTCAAGCACTGCCGTCTGGTCAGTGTAAGAACCAATGAAGAGACGACTGCGCTGGTGTCCATGCTGGTGGATGCGTTTGCTGTCTCGGTGTTGTGCGCGGCACCTGCTCGTGAAATGTCTGGCGTGCACAATGGCTATGACGATTTTCAGCGGTTGGGGCTTGATCGCTGGCTGGCAATGCTCGGGGCTTACCACCTGGCCTCGGGAGCATGCCTGGTTCTCGATTTCGGTACGGCACTCACTGCGGACTTTGTTGCAGCGGATGGCAAGCACCTGGGCGGTTTTATCTGTCCTGGAATGCCCTTGATGCGCCACCAGTTGCGTACGCACACGCGGCGCATTCGCTATGACGATGTTGCGGCATCCCGGGCCCTGGAAAGCTTTGAGCCGGGACGAAATACGGTAGAGGCTGTAGAGCGTGGATGTTCATTGATGCTAAGAGGGTTTGTCCTGACTCAGCTTGAGCTGGCGCGCGAGTATTGGGGGGCGGATTTCTCGGTGTTTCTCACCGGAGGCGATGCGAACCTGGTGTCGGGCGTTGTGCCGCAGGCGCGGGTAGTTCCGGATCTCGTATTTGTGGGCTTGGCCATGGCGTGTCCATTGTCCTGAGGTTTTTATGCGTTGGTTGTTTCTGCTCCTGCTCGTACTCAATGTGTTCTATTACGTCTGGCAACAACAGGAAGCCCCTATGCGTGCCAAGGATGTCACTCCATTGAGCTTGTATCGGGGGGCGCAGCAGGATATCCGGCTGTTGAGCGAGAAGCCTGAAGCCGTTGCGGCGCGTGACAAGGGGCGATCGGCTTCGGTTGATGACAACTGTCTTTATCTCGGGGGCTTTGCTCGTCAGGAAGCGGCAAGCGCACTCGAGGTGCGTTTGGCATCGATCGGCGTGAAGGTTCAGCAGCTATCGACTTCGCTTGCCGATTCCGCGGGTTACTGGATGCGGGTGACACCGGAAAGCCGGCGTTTGCTCGACGATTCCGTGCTGCAGAACCTTGTTAATGAATTCAATGAGTTAAAACATAAAATAATGCGGTGTGAGGGGGTTGCAACTGCTCAATAGGTTGCATAGAATGGCGCCCGCTCCACAGTGAACGCCTTCAATGGCAACCACCGCGGAGCGATGTCAACGCAGCTAACCTCAAGTTTTTAATGAGAAAATGCTTGACAGAAGGCTGGCATGATGTAGAATGCCGGCTCGCTTAGGAGGGGTTCCCGAGCGGCCAAAGGGATCAGACTGTAAATCTGACGTCTACGACTTCGAAGGTTCGAATCCTTCCCCCTCCACCAGATTTTAGCGTGAGCTGCAAGCTTACGCGGGTATAGTTTAGTGGTAGAACCTCAGCCTTCCAAGCTGATGATGCGGGTTCGATTCCCGCTACCCGCTCCAAGTTTGCAGGTTGTGCAAAGTGTTTCGCTCTTGTAGCTCAGTTGGTAGAGCACACCCTTGGTAAGGGTGAGGTCAGCGGTTCAAATCCGCTCAAGAGCTCCATATAACAAGGCAGATATGAAAATATCTGCCTTTGTTTTAATGGTTAGTGTGACTTGCTTAATTCTTCTCCTAGGGGTGATTTCGATGGCTAAGGAAAAGTTCGAACGTAATAAGCCGCACGTCAACGTAGGTACCATTGGTCACGTCGACCACGGTAAGACTACTCTGACTGCTGCTCTGACTCGCGTCTGCTCCGAGGTTTTCGGTTCGGCCAAGGTTGACTTCGACAAGATCGACAGCGCCCCAGAAGAAAAAGCACGTGGCATCACCATCAACACCGCTCACGTTGAATACGATTCGGCCGTGCGTCACTACGCACACGTTGACTGCCCAGGTCACGCCGACTACGTAAAGAACATGATTACCGGTGCTGCCCAGATGGACGGCGCTATCCTGGTTTGCTCGGCCGCTGATGGTCCGATGCCACAAACCCGTGAGCACATCCTGCTGTCCCGTCAGGTAGGCGTTCCGTACATCGTTGTCTTCCTGAACAAGGCTGACATGGTAGACGACGT
>NZ_FYDV01000015.1:3433-137485 GCF_900187535.1 Pseudomonas sp. Irchel s3a18
CGCTATCCTGGTTTGCTCGGCCGCTGATGGTCCGATGCCACAAACCCGTGAGCACATCCTGCTGTCCCGTCAGGTAGGCGTTCCGTACATCGTTGTCTTCCTGAACAAGGCTGACATGGTAGACGACGCTGAGCTGCTGGAGCTGGTTGAGATGGAAGTGCGCGATCTGCTGAGCACTTACGACTTCCCAGGTGACGACACTCCGATCATCATCGGTTCGGCGCTGATGGCTCTGAACGGTCAAGACGACAACGAGATGGGTACCACTGCCGTCAAGAAGTTGGTTGAGACTCTGGACAGCTACATTCCAGAGCCAGAGCGTGCAATCGACAAGCCGTTCCTGATGCCAATCGAAGACGTATTCTCGATCTCGGGTCGCGGTACTGTTGTGACTGGTCGTGTTGAGCGTGGCATCGTCCGCATTCAGGAGGAGGTTGAGATCGTTGGTCTGCGCGATACTCAGAAAACTACCTGTACCGGCGTTGAAATGTTCCGCAAGCTGCTCGACGAAGGTCGTGCTGGCGAGAACTGTGGCGTTCTGCTGCGCGGCACCAAGCGTGACGACGTTGAGCGTGGCCAGGTTCTGGTCAAGCCAGGCACCGTCAAGCCGCACACCAAGTTCACCGCAGAGGTTTACGTTCTGAGCAAGGAAGAAGGCGGTCGTCATACTCCGTTCTTCAAAGGCTACCGTCCACAGTTCTACTTCCGTACAACTGACGTGACTGGTAACTGCGAGCTGCCAGAAGGCGTTGAAATGGTAATGCCAGGTGACAACATCCAGATGACTGTCACTCTGATCAAAACCATCGCGATGGAAGATGGCCTGCGTTTCGCTATCCGTGAGGGCGGTCGTACCGTCGGCGCTGGTGTCGTAGCCAAAGTCATCGAGTAAGTTGTTGTAATGTCTTTTTCGGGCCGGCATAATGGTCGGCCTGATTTTGTTTTAGGTCAGTAGCTCAATTGGCAGAGCGACGGTCTCCAAAACCGTAGGTTGGGGGTTCGATTCCCTCCTGACCTGCCAGATTCACTCAGTGTGTCTGGCTTTCTTTTCACAGGATCTTCATAGATGACTCCTAAAGCTGAAGCTCAAGGCTCTCGCTTCGATCTGCTTAAGTGGCTAGTGGTAGCTGCTTTGGTGGTTGTTGGCGTTGTTGGCAATCAGTATTACTCTGCTTCGCCGATCCTGTACCGTGTACTCGCTTTGCTTGCTATTGCTGCTGTAGCTGCCTTTGTAGGCCTGCAGACGGCGAAGGGCAAGTCTTTCTTTGTACTGGTTAAGGAAGCTCGCACCGAGATTCGTAAAGTCGTTTGGCCAACTCGCCAAGAAACCACGCAGACCACCCTGATTGTGGTGGCTGTTGTTCTGGTTATGGCGTTGCTGTTGTGGGGTCTTGATTCCCTGCTCGGCTGGCTTGTTTCCTTGATTGTCGGCTAAGGGTGTCCCGTGGCTAAGCGTTGGTATGTTGTGCATGCTTACTCGGGTTACGAGAAGCATGTAATGCGCTCGCTGGTAGAGCGCGTAAAGCTGGCTGGCATGGAAGATGGCTTCGGCGAAATTCTGGTTCCCACTGAAGAAGTGGTTGAAATGCGTAATGGCCAGAAGCGCAAAAGCGAGCGTAAGTTCTTCCCTGGCTATGTGCTGGTCCAGATGGATATGAACGAGGGTACTTGGCACTTGGTCAAGGACACTCCTCGTGTGATGGGCTTTATCGGCGGTACCGCTGATAAGCCGGCACCAATTACTGATAAAGAAGCAGAAGCGATTCTGCGTCGCGTTGCTGATGGTAGCGACAAGCCGAAGCCGAAGACGTTGTTCGAGCCAGGCGAAGTGGTTCGTGTTACCGACGGTCCGTTTGCCGATTTCAATGGCACGGTCGAAGAAGTTAACTACGAAAAGAGCCGGATCCAAGTGGCGGTGCTCATTTTCGGTCGCTCTACTCCGGTAGAGCTAGAGTTCAGCCAGGTCGAAAAGGTCTAGCCGAACAAGCATCCCAACCCCGCAGCCCTAGGCTGTGGGGTTTTGTCGTCACTGGGATAAACGCGCAAGTAACCGGGGAGCCTCTCGAGGCGTTTGAACCCGTAATTGGAGTGCCTCATGGCCAAGAAGATTACCGCTTACATCAAGCTGCAAGTGAAGGCCGCTCAGGCTAACCCAAGCCCACCTGTTGGTCCGGCCCTGGGTCAGCACGGCGTGAACATCATGGAATTCTGCAAGGCTTTCAACGCCCGTACTCAGGGTCTTGAAGCTGGTCTGCCGACTCCAGTGATCATCACTGTCTACAGCGACCGTAGCTTCACGTTCGAAACCAAGTCGACCCCTGCTTCGGTTCTGCTGAAGAAGGCTGCTGGTCTGACTAGCGGTTCCGCTCGTCCAAACACCGTTAAGGTTGGCACTGTAACTCGTGCTCAGCTGGAAGAAATCGCGAAAACCAAAAACGCGGATCTGACTGCAGCTGATATGGAAGCAGCCGTGCGTACTATCGCCGGTTCTGCTCGTAGCATGGGCCTTAACGTGGAGGGTGTGTAATGGCTAAGCTGACCAAGCGCCAAAAGGCTATCGCCGGCAAAATCGAAGCGGGTAAAGCCTACAGCTTCGTTGACGCTGCTGCTCTCCTGACCGAGCTGTCGACTGTCAAGTTCAGCGAGTCGGTAGACGTCGCTGTAAACCTGGGTGTTGACCCGCGTAAATCTGACCAGGTTGTTCGTAGCGCTACTGTGCTGCCACACGGCACTGGCAAGACTGTTCGCGTTGCTGTGTTCACCCAGGGCCCGGCAGCTGAAGCTGCTCTGGCTGCTGGCGCTGATCGCGTAGGCATGGACGACCTGGCTGCCGAAATGAAAGGCGGCGACCTGAACTATGACGTGGTTATCGCATCCCCGGATGCAATGCGCGTTGTGGGTCAGTTGGGTCAGATCCTCGGTCCACGTGGTCTGATGCCTAACCCTAAAGTCGGCACCGTGACTCCAGACGTAGCTACCGCGGTTAAAAACGCCAAGGCTGGTCAGGTTCGTTATCGCACCGACAAAAACGGCATCATCCACACTTCCGTTGGCAAGGTTGGCTTCGACGCCACCAAGCTGAAGGAAAACGTTGAAGCCCTGATCGCTGATCTGAAGCGTATCAAGCCAGCTTCCTCGAAAGGTATCTACGTCAAGCGCGTAACCCTGAGCACCACTATGGGCCCAGGTCTGGTCATCGACCAAGGCTCGCTGGACGTATAAGTAACATGTTGGCGTGAGTGATCGCGCCAATTGAAAGATTGGGGTCCCTGCCTGGCGGGGGCTATCCAAGACCGTAGGCGACGCAAGTCTTAAACCTCAAGCCTACGCAGATGGTGCTCCCGGTTCCTTACCGAATCAGACACCAAAACGACATCAGGCTCAGGCCAGATGAAACGGTAACAAGCAGGAGTTAAACCCGTGGCAATTAAACTCGAAGACAAGAAGGCCATCGTCGCTGAAGTCAACGAGGCTGCCAAAGTCGCTCTGTCCGCTGTCGTGGCTGATGCCCGTGGCGTAACAGTAGGCGCGATGACCGGACTCCGTAAAGAGGCTCGTGAAGCTGGCGTTTACGTACGTGTTGTACGTAACACCCTGCTCAAGCGCGCTGTTGCTGACACTGAATACAGTGTTCTCAACGACGTGTTCACTGGCCCGACCTTGATCGCGTTCTCCAACCAACATCCAGGCGCTGCTGCCCGTTTGTTCAAAGAGTTCGCTAAAGGTCAGGACAAGTTCGAGATCAAGGCAGCTGCGTTCGAGGGCAAGTTCCTCGCAGCTAACCAAATCGACGTGCTGGCAACTCTGCCGACCCGCGACGAAGCAATTTCTCAGCTGATGAGCGTGATCCAAGGCGCTACCAGCAAATTGGCTCGTACTCTGGCGGCTATTCGCGACCAAAAAGAAGCTGTTGCAGCCTAAGGCTGAGCACTTCCTTTCGCGCTTTTTTGTTTATTTCGATGGTCGCGTAGGCCGTCCCCAAATCAGGAATTAGAGTCATGTCTATCTCTCAAGACGATATCCTCAACGCCGTAGCTGAAATGTCGGTTATCCAGGTTGTTGAGCTGATCAAAGCTTTCGAAGAAAAATTCGGTGTTACCGCTGCTGCTGCATCGGCAGGTCCAGCTGCTGCTGCCGCTGTTGTTGAAGAGCAAACCGAATTCAACGTCATGCTGACCGAAGCTGGCGAGAAGAAAGTTAACGTGATTAAGGCTGTACGTGAACTGACCGGTCTGGGCCTGAAAGAAGCCAAGGCTGTAGTTGACGGCGCTCCTGCCATGGTTCTGGAAGCTGTTGCCAAAGACGCAGCTGACAAAGCCAAAGCAGCTCTGGAAGAAGCAGGCGCTAAAGTCGAGCTGAAGTAAGCATCGACTTTGCGTCTCCAGCCCGAGCGTTAAGCGAAAGGCTGATGGCTGGTGGCTCTTGCCACCGGCCTTTTTCCGTTATTGGCGGCCGACTGGGTCGGCGCCGATAACGTGCTGTAACCATCCGATGTGGTGGCGCAAACCATGGGGTTTGCACGATTTTCTGGCTGCTCCCGTCGGGAGGGGCCAAACAAGCAGGTGACCAAGCTGGGGAACGCTGATGGCTTACTCATATACTGAGAAAAAACGTATCCGCAAGGACTTTAGCAAGTTGCCGGACGTCATGGATGTGCCGTACCTCCTGGCCATCCAGCTGGATTCGTATCGTGAATTCTTGCAAGCGGGAGCGACTAAAGATCAGTTCCGCGACGTGGGCCTGCATGCGGCCTTCAAATCCGTTTTCCCGATCATCAGCTACTCCGGCAATGCTGCGCTGGAGTACGTCGGTTATCGCCTGGGCGAACCGGCATTTGATGTCAAAGAATGCGTATTGCGCGGTGTAACTTACGCCGTACCTTTGCGGGTAAAAGTGCGCCTGATCATTTTCGACAAAGAATCGTCGAACAAAGCGATCAAGGACATCAAAGAGCAAGAAGTCTACATGGGTGAAATCCCCCTGATGACTGAGAACGGTACCTTCGTAATCAACGGTACCGAGCGTGTAATCGTTTCCCAGCTGCACCGTTCCCCGGGCGTGTTCTTCGACCACGACCGTGGCAAGACGCACAGCTCCGGTAAACTGCTGTACTCCGCGCGGATCATTCCTTACCGCGGTTCGTGGCTGGACTTCGAGTTCGACCCGAAGGACTGCGTATTCGTGCGTATCGACCGTCGTCGCAAGCTGCCTGCATCGGTACTGCTGCGCGCGCTCGGTTACACCACTGAAGAAGTGCTGGACGCGTTCTACACCACCAACGTATTCCACGTGAAAGGTGAAAACCTGAGCCTGGAGCTGGTGCCTCAGCGCCTGCGCGGTGAAATCGCTGTCCTCGATATTCAGGATGACAAAGGCAAGGTTATTGTCGAGCAGGGTCGTCGTATCACCGCTCGCCACATCAACCAGCTGGAAAAAGCCGGGATCAAAGAGCTGGAAGTGCCTCTGGACTACGTCCTGGGTCGCACCACCGCCAAGGTCATCGTGCATCCGGCAACCGGCGAAATCCTGGCAGAGTGCAACACCGAGCTGAACACCGAGATCCTGGCGAAAATCGCCAAATCCCAGGTTGTTCGCATCGAAACTCTGTACACCAACGATATCGATTGCGGTCCGTTCGTCTCCGACACCCTGAAGATCGATTCCACCAGCAACCAACTGGAAGCGCTGGTCGAAATCTATCGCATGATGCGTCCAGGCGAGCCGCCAACCAAAGACGCTGCCGAGACCCTGTTCAACAACCTGTTCTTCAGCCCTGAGCGCTACGACCTGTCTGCGGTCGGCCGGATGAAGTTCAACCGTCGTATCGGTCGTACCGAGATCGAAGGTTCGGGCGTGTTGTGCAAGGAAGACATCGTCGCGGTATTGAAGACCCTGGTCGACATCCGTAACGGTAAAGGCATCGTCGATGACATCGACCACCTGGGTAACCGTCGTGTTCGCTGCGTAGGCGAAATGGCCGAGAACCAGTTCCGCGTTGGCCTGGTACGTGTTGAACGTGCGGTCAAAGAGCGTCTGTCGATGGCTGAAAGCGAAGGCCTGATGCCGCAAGACCTGATCAACGCCAAGCCAGTGGCTGCGGCGGTGAAAGAGTTCTTCGGTTCCAGCCAACTGTCCCAGTTCATGGACCAGAACAACCCGCTGTCCGAGATCACCCACAAGCGCCGTGTTTCTGCACTCGGCCCTGGCGGTCTGACTCGTGAGCGTGCCGGCTTTGAGGTTCGTGACGTACACCCGACTCACTACGGTCGTGTCTGCCCGATTGAAACGCCGGAAGGTCCGAACATCGGTCTGATCAACTCCCTGGCGGCCTATGCGCGCACCAACCAGTACGGCTTCCTCGAGAGCCCGTACCGCGTGGTGAAAGACGCCCTGGTTACCGACGAGATCGTGTTCCTGTCCGCCATCGAAGAAGCTGATCACGTGATCGCTCAGGCTTCGGCCACGATGAACGACAAGAAAGTCCTGATCGACGAGCTGGTAGCTGTTCGTCACTTGAACGAGTTCACCGTCAAGGCGCCGGAAGACGTCACCTTGATGGACGTATCGCCGAAGCAGGTAGTTTCGGTCGCAGCGTCGCTGATCCCGTTCCTCGAGCACGACGACGCCAACCGTGCGTTGATGGGTTCGAACATGCAGCGTCAAGCTGTACCAACCCTGCGCGCTGACAAGCCGCTGGTCGGTACCGGCATGGAGCGTAACGTAGCCCGTGACTCCGGCGTTTGCGTCGTGGCTCGTCGTGGCGGCGTGATCGACTCCGTCGATGCCAGCCGTATCGTGGTTCGTGTTGCTGATGACGAAGTTGAAACCGGCGAAGCTGGTGTCGACATCTACAACCTGACCAAATACACCCGCTCCAACCAGAACACCTGCATCAACCAGCGTCCGCTGGTGCGTAAGGGTGATCGGGTTCAGCGTAGCGACATCATGGCCGACGGTCCGTCCACCGATATGGGTGAGCTGGCTCTGGGTCAGAACATGCGCATCGCCTTCATGGCATGGAACGGCTTCAACTTCGAAGACTCCATCTGCCTGTCGGAACGCGTTGTTCAAGAAGACCGTTTCACCACGATCCACATCCAGGAACTGACCTGTGTGGCACGTGACACCAAGCTTGGGCCAGAGGAAATCACTGCAGACATCCCTAACGTGGGTGAAGCTGCACTGAACAAGCTGGACGAAGCCGGTATCGTTTACGTAGGTGCTGAAGTTGGCGCTGGCGACATCCTGGTTGGTAAGGTCACTCCGAAAGGCGAGACTCAACTGACTCCGGAAGAGAAGCTGTTGCGCGCGATCTTCGGTGAAAAAGCCAGCGACGTTAAAGACACCTCCCTGCGCGTACCTACCGGTACCAAGGGTACTGTCATCGACGTACAGGTCTTCACCCGTGACGGCGTCGAGCGTGATGCTCGTGCACTGTCGATCGAGAAGACCCAGCTCGACGAGATCCGCAAGGACCTGAACGAAGAGTTCCGTATCGTTGAAGGGGCCACTTTCGAACGTCTGCGTTCCGCTCTGGTCGGCCACAAAGCCGAAGGCGGCGCCGGTCTGAAGAAAGGTCAGGACATCACCGACGAAGTGCTGGACGGTCTTGAGCACGGCCAGTGGTTCAAACTGCGCATGGCTGAAGATGCTCTGAACGAGCAACTCGAGAAGGCTCAGGCCTACATCGTTGATCGTCGCCGTCTGCTGGACGACAAGTTCGAAGACAAGAAGCGCAAACTGCAGCAGGGCGATGACCTGGCTCCAGGCGTGCTGAAAATCGTCAAGGTTTACCTGGCAATCCGTCGCCGCATCCAGCCGGGCGACAAGATGGCCGGTCGCCACGGTAACAAAGGTGTGGTCTCCGTGATCATGCCGGTTGAAGACATGCCGCACGATGCCAATGGCACCCCGGTCGACGTCGTCCTCAACCCGTTGGGCGTACCTTCGCGTATGAACGTTGGTCAGATCCTTGAAACCCATCTGGGCCTCGCGGCCAAAGGTCTGGGTGAGAAGATCAACCGTATGATCGAAGAGCAGCGCAAGGTTGCCGAGCTACGCAAGTTCCTGCACGAGATCTATAACGAGATCGGCGGGCGTCAAGAGAGCCTTGACGACTTCTCCGACCAGGAAATCCTGGATCTGGCGAAGAATCTGCGCGGTGGCGTACCGATGGCCACTCCAGTGTTCGACGGTGCCAAGGAAAGCGAAATCAAGGCCATGCTGAAACTGGCGGACCTGCCAGAAAGCGGCCAGATGCAGCTGACCGACGGCCGTACCGGCAACAAGTTCGAGCGCCCGGTAACCGTTGGCTACATGTACATGCTGAAGCTGAACCACTTGGTAGACGACAAGATGCACGCTCGTTCTACCGGTTCGTACAGCCTGGTTACCCAGCAACCGCTGGGTGGTAAGGCGCAGTTCGGTGGTCAGCGTTTCGGGGAGATGGAGGTCTGGGCACTGGAAGCATACGGTGCCGCTTACACTCTGCAAGAAATGCTCACAGTGAAGTCGGACGATGTGAACGGCCGTACCAAGATGTACAAAAACATCGTGGATGGCGATCACCGTATGGAGCCGGGCATGCCCGAGTCCTTCAACGTGTTGATCAAGGAAATTCGTTCCCTCGGCATCGATATCGATCTGGAAACCGAATAACACGTGACGCGAATCGAGAGCGGGGCAGGATTGCCCGCTCTCTGCTCCGCCAGGAGGAAAGGCCTTGAAAGACCTACTGAATTTGCTGAAAAACCAGGGTCAAGTCGAAGAGTTCGACGCCATCCGTATCGGATTGGCATCGCCTGAGATGATCCGTTCGTGGTCGTTCGGTGAAGTTAAAAAGCCGGAAACCATCAACTACCGTACGTTCAAACCTGAGCGTGACGGCCTGTTCTGCGCCAAGATCTTTGGCCCGGTAAAGGATTACGAGTGCCTGTGCGGTAAGTACAAGCGCTTGAAGCATCGTGGTGTGATCTGCGAGAAGTGCGGCGTTGAAGTCGCGCTGGCAAAAGTTCGTCGTGAGCGCATGGCGCACATCGAACTGGCCTCGCCAGTTGCCCACATCTGGTTCCTGAAGTCGCTGCCGTCCCGTATCGGCTTGCTGATGGACATGACCCTGCGTGATATCGAACGCGTTCTCTACTTCGAGAGCTATGTCGTTATCGATCCAGGCATGACCACCCTTGAAAAAGGTCAGCTGCTCAATGACGAGCAGTATTTCGAAGCGCTGGAAGAGTTCGGCGACGATTTCGATGCCCGCATGGGTGCCGAAGCTGTCCGCGAACTGCTGCACGCTATCGACCTGGAGCACGAGATTGGCCGCCTGCGTGAAGAAATTCCGCAAACCAACTCCGAAACCAAGATCAAGAAGCTGTCCAAGCGTCTGAAGTTGATGGAAGCCTTCCAGGGTTCCGGCAACCTGCCAGAGTGGATGGTGCTGACCGTTCTGCCGGTTCTGCCGCCAGATCTGCGTCCACTGGTCCCGCTTGATGGCGGTCGCTTCGCGACTTCCGACCTCAACGATTTGTATCGTCGAGTGATCAACCGTAACAACCGCTTGAAGCGCCTGCTTGATCTGTCCGCTCCGGACATCATCGTGCGCAACGAAAAGCGTATGTTGCAGGAAGCTGTCGACGCCTTGCTCGACAACGGTCGTCGTGGCCGCGCTATCACCGGTTCCAACAAGCGTCCTCTGAAATCCCTGGCTGACATGATCAAGGGTAAGCAAGGTCGTTTCCGTCAGAACTTGCTCGGTAAGCGTGTTGACTACTCCGGTCGTTCGGTAATTACCGTAGGTCCGACCCTGCGTCTGCACCAGTGCGGTCTGCCGAAGAAAATGGCTCTCGAGCTGTTCAAGCCGTTCATTTTCGGCAAGCTGGAAATGCGTGGTCTCGCGACCACCATCAAAGCTGCCAAGAAGATGGTCGAGCGCGAGCTGCCAGAGGTTTGGGACGTTCTCGCTGAAGTGATTCGCGAACACCCAGTGCTCCTCAACCGTGCACCGACCCTTCACCGTCTGGGTATCCAGGCGTTTGAGCCGGTACTGATCGAAGGTAAGGCTATCCAGCTGCACCCGCTGGTCTGCGCCGCGTACAACGCCGACTTCGACGGCGACCAAATGGCCGTGCACGTACCGCTGACACTGGAAGCCCAGCTCGAAGCGCGTGCGTTGATGATGTCGACCAACAACATTCTGTCGCCAGCCAACGGTGAGCCAATCATCGTTCCGTCGCAGGACGTTGTATTGGGTCTGTACTACATGACTCGTGAAGCGATCAACGCCAAGGGCGAAGGTCGTGTGTTCGCGGATCTGCAAGAAGTTGACCGTGTGTTCCGTGCTGGCGAAGCCGCACTGCACGCCAAGGTCAAAGTGCGGATCAACGAAACCGTCAACGATCGTGATGGTGGCAGCGTCAAGAACACTCGTATCGTCGACACCACTGTCGGCCGTGCGCTGTTGTTCCAGGTTGTTCCACCTGGCCTGTCGTACGACGTCGTCAACCAGCCGATGAAGAAAAAGGCGATCTCCAAGCTGATCAACCAGTGCTATCGCGTGGTTGGTTTGAAAGAGACCGTGATCTTCGCTGACCAGTTGATGTACACCGGTTTTGCCTATTCGACCATTTCCGGCGTTTCCATCGGTGTTAACGACTTCGTTATCCCGGATGAAAAAGCCCGCATCATCGGTGCTGCTACCGACGAAGTGAAAGAGATCGAAAGTCAGTACGCCTCCGGCCTGGTAACTCAGGGCGAGAAGTACAACAAAGTGATCGACCTTTGGTCCAAGGCGAACGACGAAGTCTCCAAGGCGATGATGGCCAACCTCTCGAAAGAGAAAGTCATCGACCGTCATGGCGACGAAGTTGACCAGGAATCCTTCAACTCGATGTACATGATGGCCGACTCGGGCGCACGGGGTTCTGCTGCGCAGATCCGTCAGCTCGCCGGTATGCGTGGCCTGATGGCCAAGCCGGACGGTTCCATCATTGAAACGCCGATTACTGCGAACTTCCGTGAAGGTTTGAGCGTACTTCAGTACTTCATCTCCACTCACGGTGCTCGTAAAGGTCTGGCGGATACCGCGTTGAAAACGGCGAACTCCGGTTACCTGACTCGTCGTCTGGTAGACGTGGCGCAGGATCTGGTCGTAACCGAGATCGATTGCGGCACCGAACACGGTCTGCTGATGACGCCGCACATTGAAGGCGGTGACGTTGTAGAGCCGTTGGGTGAGCGCGTATTGGGTCGTGTGATTGCCCGTGACGTATTCAAGCCAGGTACCGAGGACGTTATCGTTCCTGCCGGCACCCTGGTAGACGAGAAGTGGGTTGAGTTCATCGAGCTGAACAGCATCGACGAAGTGATCGTGCGTTCGCCGATCAGCTGCGAAACCCGCTATGGCATTTGCGCCAAGTGCTACGGCCGTGATCTGGCTCGTGGTCACCAGGTGAACATCGGTGAAGCGGTCGGCGTTATCGCTGCCCAGTCCATCGGTGAGCCGGGTACCCAGCTGACGATGCGTACGTTCCACATCGGTGGTGCGGCAAGCCGGACCTCCGCAGCCGACAGCGTTCAGGTGAAGAATGGCGGTACCGTCCGTCTGCACAACCTGAAGCACGTTGAGCGAGTGGATGGTCACCTGGTTGCTGTGTCCCGTTCTGGTGAGCTGGCCATCGCTGATGACTTCGGTCGTGAGCGCGAGCGCTACAAGCTGCCGTACGGTGCTGTGATTTCGGTTAAAGAAGGTGACAAGGTCGACGCTGGCGCCATCGTGGCCAAGTGGGATCCGCACACTCACCCGATCGTTACCGAAATGAAAGGTACCGTGACCTACGTGGGCATGGAAGAAGGCATCACGATCAAGCGTCAGACTGACGAATTGACCGGTATGACCAACATTGAAGTACTCGACGCCAAAGACCGTCCGGCTGCCGGCAAGGACATCCGTCCTGCGGTGAAGATGGTCGATGACAACGGCAAGGATCTGTTGCTGCCAGGCACTGACGTAATCGCTCAGTACTTCCTGCCAGCCAACGCCCTGGTCGGTGTCGCGGATGGTGCGAAGATCGCGATCGGTGATGTTATCGCTCGTATCCCGCAAGAAACTTCGAAGACCCGTGACATCACCGGTGGTTTGCCGCGTGTTGCCGACTTGTTCGAAGCTCGTCGTCCGAAAGAAGCGTCGATTCTGGCTGAAGTCAGCGGCACCATCGCGTTCGGTAAAGAGACCAAAGGCAAGCGCCGTCTGGTTATTACCCCGAACGACGGTACCGATCCGTATGAAGAGCTGATTCCGAAGTGGCGTCACCTGAACGTCTTCGAAGGCGAACAAGTGAACCGCGGCGAAGTTATCTCCGACGGCCCAAGCGATCCACACGACATCCTGCGTCTGCTGGGTGTGAGTGCGCTGGCCAAGTACATCGTTAACGAGATCCAGGACGTTTACCGTCTGCAAGGCGTGAAGATCAACGATAAGCACATCGAGACCATCCTGCGTCAGATGCTGCGTAAAGTTGAAATCGCTGAATCCGGCGATTCCAGTTTCATCAAGGGCGACCAGATGGAACTGACTCACGTACTGGTAGAGAACGAGCGCTTGAGCGGCGAAGACAAATTTGTCTCCAAGTTCACTCGCGTTCTGCTGGGTATCACCAAGGCGTCGTTGTCGACCGAATCGTTCATCTCGGCGGCTTCCTTCCAGGAAACCACCCGTGTACTGACCGAAGCGGCAGTCACCGGCAAGCGCGATTACCTGCGCGGCCTGAAAGAAAACGTGGTCGTGGGTCGTCTGATCCCGGCGGGTACCGGTCTGGCTTATCACAGCGAGCGCAAGCGCCGCCGTGATGCAGACAAACCGTTGCGCGTAAGCGCCAGTGAAGTGGAAGCTGCACTGACCGAAGCGCTGAACTCGAGCGGTAACTGAGTTCTGCGATAAACAAGGGTGGGGCCCTGGCGGCCCCGCTCGTCGAATCGAGACAAAATGTCGAGGTTGGATGGGCGGGGAGGTCGGGGCCTTGTCTTGACTGGGGACAAGATCCTCTTTAGACTCTTGTACCCCTAAATTTGGCGGGAACTCGTTCCTGCCATTTTGCTTTTCTTGCAAGACAATAGCGTCGCAAGACAACAGTGGAGCTAGTAGATGGCAACTATCAACCAGCTGGTACGTCAGCCGCGTAAGCGTATCGTCGAGAAATCCGACGTGCCTGCGCTGCAGAACTGCCCGCAACGTCGTGGCGTATGCACCCGTGTGTATACCACCACGCCGAAAAAACCTAACTCGGCACTGCGTAAAGTATGCCGTGTGCGTCTGACCAACGGTTTCGAGGTTTCCTCGTACATCGGCGGTGAAGGCCACAACCTGCAAGAGCACAGCGTGGTATTGATCCGTGGCGGTCGTGTAAAAGACTTGCCAGGTGTTCGTTACCACACCGTTCGCGGCTCTCTGGATACTTCGGGCGTTAAAGGCCGTAACCAGGGTCGTTCGAAGTACGGTACCAAGCGTCCGAAGTAATCGGTCGTTTGTTGCAAAAAACTGATTTCTATTTTCTGAGTCGATAAGAGTAAGGTCGGAGGCGTCCCGCAAGGGCACCGATTCCGAGCGAACCTGAAGACCGTTTGAGGGCTTATCCATGCCAAGAAGACGCGTAGCAGCCAAGCGCGAAGTGCTTGACGATCCAAAATACGGAAGCCAAATCCTGGCCAAGTTCATGAACCACGTGATGGAAAGCGGCAAGAAAGCCGTTGCCGAGCGTATCGTTTATGGCGCGCTGGAGAAGGTTAAAGAACGCAAGAACAGCGATCCCCTGGAAATCTTCGAGAAAGCTCTCGACGCCATCGCTCCGCTGGTCGAAGTGAAGTCGCGCCGTGTAGGCGGTGCTACTTACCAGGTTCCGGTCGAAGTTCGTCCGTCCCGTCGTAACGCCCTGGCAATGCGCTGGTTGGTAGACTTCGCCCGTAAGCGCGGCGAGAAGTCTATGGCCCTGCGTTTGGCTGGCGAACTGTTGGACGCTGCTGAAGGTAAAGGTGCTGCAGTTAAGAAGCGTGAAGACGTGCACCGTATGGCTGAAGCTAACAAAGCTTTCTCGCACTACCGCTTCTAATTTTAGCGTCACTAATTTTGCGAGGGCTTTATGGCTCGTACTACTCCGATTAATCGCTACCGTAACATCGGTATCGTTGCCCACGTGGATGCTGGTAAAACCACCACCACCGAGCGCGTCCTTTTTTACACTGGCAAAAGTCACAAGATGGGCGAGGTGCATGACGGCGCCGCGACCACAGACTGGATGGTGCAGGAGCAGGAGCGTGGTATTACCATTACTTCTGCTGCCATTACCGCCTTCTGGCAGGGTTCCGAGAAGCAGCACAAAGATCAATACCGCTTCAACGTCATTGACACCCCGGGCCACGTAGACTTCACCATTGAAGTTGAGCGTTCCCTGCGTGTACTCGACGGCGCGGTCGTTGTGTTCTGCGGTACTTCGGGTGTTGAGCCTCAGTCGGAAACCGTATGGCGTCAAGCCAACAAATACGGCGTTCCACGTCTTGTTTACGTCAACAAGATGGACCGTGCTGGTGCCAACTTCCTGCGCGTGATCGGTCAGATCAAGCAGCGTCTGGGTCATACCCCGGTGCCAATCCAGTTGGCCATCGGTTCTGAAGACAACTTCCAGGGTCAGATCGATCTGATCAACATGCAAGCTGTCTACTGGAACGATGCCGACAAAGGCATGACGCCTCGTCGTGAAGCTATCCCTGCCGAGTTGCAGGAGCTGGCTGAAGAGTGGCGCAGCAACATGGTTGAGGCTGCGGCCGAAGCCAGCGAAGAGCTGATGAACAAGTACCTCGAAGGTGAAGAACTCACCATCGCGGAAATCAAGGGCGCTCTGCGTCAGCGTACTATCGCTGGTGAAATCGTTCTGGCTGTTTGCGGTTCTTCCTTCAAGAACAAGGGTGTTCCCCTGGTTCTCGACGCCGTTATCGACTTCCTGCCTGCACCAACCGACATTCCTGCCATCAAGGGTACCGACCCGGATGACGAGGAAAAGGAAATGGAGCGTCACGCAGACGACAACGAGCCTTTCGCGGCTCTGGCGTTCAAGATCGCTACCGACCCATTCGTGGGTACCTTGACCTTCGTTCGAGTTTACTCGGGCGTGTTGAACTCCGGCGACGGCGTTATCAACTCGGTTAAAGGCAAGAAAGAGCGCGTGGGTCGTATGGTGCAAATGCACGCAAACGCCCGTGAAGAAATCAAGGAAGTGCGCGCTGGCGACATCGCGGCCTTGATCGGCATGAAGGACGTCACCACCGGTGAAACCTTGTGCAACGCTGACAAGCCAATCATCCTGGTTCGCATGGACTTCCCGGAGCCGGTTATTTCGGTTGCCGTAGAGCCTAAGACCAAGGATGACCAGGAAAAAATGGGTATCGCTCTGGGCAAACTTGCTCAGGAAGACCCTTCTTTCCGCGTTAAAACCGATGAAGAGACTGGTCAGACGATCATCTCCGGCATGGGCGAGCTGCACCTGGACATCCTGGTTGACCGGATGCGCCGTGAGTTCAACGTCGAAGCCAACATCGGCAAGCCTCAGGTTTCCTATCGTGAGCGCATCACGAAGAACTGCGAAATCGAAGGCAAGTTCGTTCGTCAGTCCGGCGGTCGTGGCCAGTTCGGTCACTGCTGGATCCGTTTTGCGCCTGCTGACGAAGGTCAGGAAGGTCTGCAATTCGTGAACGAAGTTGTAGGTGGTGTGGTTCCTAAGGAATACATCCCGGCTATCCAGAAGGGTATCGAAGAGCAGATGAAGAACGGCGTTGTCGCCGGCTATCCGCTGATCGGCCTGAAGGCTACCGTGTTCGATGGTTCTTACCACGACGTCGACTCCAACGAGATGGCGTTTAAGGTGGCTGCTTCCATGGCGACCAAGCAACTGGCTACCAAAGGTGGTGGTGAGCTGCTCGAGCCGATCATGGCGGTAGAGGTTGTTACGCCTGAAGACTATATGGGTGATGTGATGGGCGACCTTAACCGTCGTCGTGGCATGATCCAGGGTATGGAAGACACGGTATCCGGCAAGGTAATTCGCGCCGAGGTTCCGCTGGGTGAGATGTTCGGTTATGCGACCGACGTTCGTTCCATGTCCCAGGGTCGCGCAAGCTACTCTATGGAATTCAAAAAATACGATACAGCTCCGACGCACATCGTCGAATCTGTTACCAAAAAACAAGGCTGATTCAGCCCTTTAGGCAAGGAGTTAATTGTCGTGGCTAAAGAAAAATTTGAACGTAACAAACCGCACGTCAACGTTGGCACCATCGGTCACGTTGACCACGGTAAAACCACTCTGACCGCTGCTCTGACCCGCGTTTGCTCCGAAGTTTTCGGTTCGGCCAAGGTTGACTTCGACAAGATCGACAGCGCTCCAGAAGAAAAAGCTCGCGGTATCACCATCAACACCGCTCACGTTGAATACGATTCGGCCGTGCGTCACTACGCACACGTTGACTGCCCAGGTCACGCCGACTACGTAAAAAACATGATCACCGGTGCTGCCCAGATGGACGGTGCTATCCTGGTTTGCTCGGCCGCTGATGGTCCGATGCCACAAACCCGTGAGCACATCCTGCTGTCCCGTCAGGTAGGCGTTCCGTACATCGTTGTCTTCCTGAACAAGGCTGACATGGTAGACGACGCTGAGCTGCTGGAACTGGTTGAGATGGAAGTGCGCGATCTGCTGAGCACTTACGACTTCCCAGGTGACGACACTCCGATCATCATCGGTTCGGCGCTGATGGCTCTGAACGGTCAAGACGACAACGAGATGGGCACCACTGCCGTCAAGAAGTTGGTTGAGACTCTGGACAGCTACATCCCAGAACCAGAGCGTGCAATCGACAAGCCGTTCCTGATGCCAATCGAAGACGTATTCTCGATCTCGGGTCGTGGTACTGTTGTGACTGGTCGTGTTGAGCGTGGCATCGTCCGCATCCAGGAAGAAGTTGAGATCGTTGGTCTGCGCGATACTCAGAAAACTACCTGCACCGGCGTTGAAATGTTCCGCAAGCTGCTCGACGAAGGTCGTGCTGGCGAGAACTGCGGCGTTCTGCTGCGAGGCACCAAGCGTGACGACGTTGAGCGTGGCCAGGTTCTGGTCAAGCCAGGCACCGTCAAGCCGCACACCAAGTTCACCGCAGAAGTTTACGTTCTGAGCAAGGAAGAAGGCGGTCGTCATACTCCGTTCTTCAAAGGCTACCGTCCACAGTTCTACTTCCGTACTACTGACGTGACCGGTAACTGCGAGCTGCCAGAAGGCGTTGAAATGGTAATGCCAGGTGACAACATCCAGATGACTGTCACTCTGATCAAAACCATCGCGATGGAAGATGGTCTGCGTTTCGCTATCCGTGAAGGCGGTCGTACCGTCGGCGCTGGCGTCGTAGCCAAAGTCATCGAGTAAGTTTCGATGAGTTGAAAAAGCCCCCGCTCAGCGGGGGTTTTTTTATTGGGTTGACACCTATCTGGGGCGTCTATAGAATTGCGCCTCCTTTTAACGGGCGCAGTGCGCCCGGTGGGAATAGCAGCCGGAGTCTGAAATCCAATGCAAAATCAGCAAATCCGTATCAGGTTGAAGGCTTTTGACCATCGTCTGATCGACCAATCCACCCAGGAAATCGTGGAAACCGCGAAACGTACTGGTGCTCAAGTGCGTGGTCCAATTCCACTGCCTACCCGTAAAGAGCGGTTCACCGTTCTGGTCTCCCCGCACGTCAACAAAGACGCGCGTGACCAGTACGAGATCCGTACTCATAAGCGCGTTCTGGACATCGTCCAGCCAACGGATAAAACCGTTGATGCACTTATGAAGCTTGATCTTGCGGCCGGTGTGGAAGTGCAGATCAGCCTCGGCTAAGACTCGGTCTTAGTCGTGTAACGCTCTGAAATGGGCGGCCATAGCGGGTGAAAGCCCCGTACACTCATGAGGTTTACAACATGACTATTGGTGTAGTCGGTCGTAAATGCGGTATGACCCGTATTTTCACCGAAGAAGGTGTCTCCATTCCGGTCACGGTCATTGAGATCGAGCCGAATCGCGTCACCCAGTTCAAAACTGAAGAGACCGATGGCTATCGTGCAGTGCAAGTCACTGTCGGCGAGCGTCGTGCTTCGCGTGTAACAGCAGCTCAGGCTGGCCACTTCGCTAAAGCGAACGTTGCCGCTGGTCGTACCGTAATGGAATTCCGCCTTGAAGAAGGCGAGTACCAGGCCGGCGATCTGATCAACGCTGAAATCTTCGCCGCTGGTCAACTGGTTGATGTAACCGGTCAGTCCAAGGGTAAAGGCTTCCAGGGTACGATCAAGCGTTGGAATTTCCGCGGGCAAGATAACACCCACGGTAACTCCGTATCCCACCGCGTCCCAGGCTCTATCGGCCAGTGCCAGACTCCTGGTCGTGTATTCAAGGGCAAGAAAATGTCCGGTCATATGGGCGCTGAGCGCGTGACCGTGCAGTCCCTGGAAGTAGTGCGCGTGGACGCTGAACGCAATCTGTTGTTGGTCAAGGGTGCTGTTCCTGGCGCTACTGGCGGCAACCTGGTTGTACGTCCAGCAGCCAAGGCTCGCGGTTAAGGGGAAGCTGACATGCAATTAAATGTAAATGACGCTCAAGCGATCGAAGTTTCCGAACTGACATTTGGCGGCGAATTCAACGAGACGCTGGTTCACCAAGCAGTCGTGGCCTACATGGCCGGCGGCCGTCAAGGTAGCAAGCAGCAAAAGACCCGTTCCGACGTTTCTGGTGGCGGTAAGCGCCCTTGGCGTCAGAAAGGTACTGGCCGTGCTCGTGCCGGTACTATCCGTAGCCCAATCTGGCGTGGCGGCGGTACCACTTTCGCAGCTCGTCCTCAGGATCACTCCCAGAAGCTGAACAAGAAGATGTATCGCGCAGCAATGCGTTCCATCCTTGCTGAGCTGGTGCGTACTGATCGTCTGGTCGTGGTTCAGGATTTCGCCGTTGAAACGCCGAAAACCAAAGACCTGCTGGGCAAACTGAACAACATGAGCCTGACCGACGTTTTGATCGTGTCTGACGCTGTTGATCAGAACCTGTACCTGGCTGCTCGTAACCTGCCACACGTTGATGTGCGTGACGTGCAAGGTTCCGATCCAGTTAGTCTGATCGCATACGACAAGGTGTTGATCACCGTGTCGGCCGTGAAGAAATTCGAGGAGCTGCTGGGATGAACCAGGAACGCGTATTTAAAGTTCTGCTTGGCCCGCACGTTTCCGAGAAGGCTACGGTTCTGGCAGACAAGAAAGGCCAGTTCGTTTTCAAGGTTGCTACTGATGCAACCAAGCTGGAAATCAAGAAGGCCGTCGAAAGCCTGTTCAGCGTGAAAGTAGAGCGTGTTACTACCCTGAATGTTCTGGGTAAGAGCAAGCGCACTGCTCGCGGTCTGGGCAAGCGTAATGACTGGAAGAAGGCAGTTATCTCCCTTCAGCCAGGCCAAGATCTCGATTTCAGCAGCAGTGCTGAGTAAGGAAGGGGTGCATCATGGCAATCGTTAAATGCAAACCGACTTCCCCTGGCCGCCGTTTTGTGGTCAAGGTGGTCAACCAGGAGCTGCATAAAGGCGCTCCTCACGCACCGCTGCTCGAGAAAAAATCGAAGACTGGTGGTCGTAACAACAATGGCCGTATTACCACTCGTCACATCGGTGGTGGTCATAAGCAGCATTACCGTATGGTCGATTTCCGTCGCAACGACAAAGATGGCATCGTCGCCACTGTCGAGCGTATCGAATACGATCCAAACCGTACTGCCCACATCGCACTGCTGTGCTACGCAGACGGCGAGCGCCGCTACATCATCGCCCCTAAAGGCGTGAGTGCTGGCGACCAGCTGATCGCAGGTGCTCTGGCTCCAATCAAGCCAGGCAACTCCCTGCAACTGCGCAACATCCCAGTGGGTAGCACCATTCACGGCATCGAACTGAAGCCGGGCAAAGGTGCACAGATCGCTCGTTCCGCTGGTGCTTCGGCTCAGCTGATCGCTCGTGAAGGTGTCTATGTGACCCTGCGTCTGCGCTCTGGTGAAATGCGTAAAGTCCTGGCTGAATGCCGTGCGACCCTGGGCGAAGTCTCGAACTCCGAGCACAGCCTGCGTTCGCTGGGTAAAGCTGGTGCCAAACGCTGGCGTGGCGTTCGCCCAACCGTTCGTGGTGTTGCCATGAACCCGGTTGACCACCCACATGGTGGTGGTGAAGGTCGTACCTCTGGTGGTCGTCATCCGGTATCGCCATGGGGCTTCCCGACTAAGGGCGCGAAGACTCGTGGTAATAAGCGTACCGACAAAATGATCGTCCGTCGTCGCAAGTAAATAGAGGGATACGACAGTGCCACGTTCTCTGAAAAAAGGTCCTTTTATCGATCTTCACCTACTGAAGAAGATCGAAGTGGCGGCGGAAAAGAACGATCGCAAACCGGTGAAAACCTGGTCGCGTCGTTCGATGATCCTGCCACAAATGGTCGGTCTGACCATCGCAGTACACAACGGTCGTCAGCACGTCCCAGTTCTCGTGAACGAAGACATGGTCGGCCACAAACTGGGCGAGTTCGCCGGTACCCGCACATATCGCGGGCACGTGGCAGACAAGAAAGCCAAGCGTTAAGGGGTTAGGAAATGGAAGTAGCCGCTAAGTTGTCGGGCGCTCGAATCTCCGCCCAGAAAGCCCGCTTGGTCGCCGACCAGATCCGCGGGAAGAAGGTGGGCGAAGCGCTCAACCTGTTGGCTTTCAGCAGTAAGAAAGCCGCCGAGATCATGAAGAAAGTGCTGGAGTCGGCCGTAGCCAACGCCGAGCATAACGAAGGCGCAGACGTTGATGACCTGAAGGTCAGCACCGTTTTCGTCAACGAAGGGCGTTCGCTGAAGCGCATCATGCCACGTGCCAAAGGCCGTGCTGATCGCATCGTCAAGCGGTCTTGCCATATCACTGTCAAGGTTGCTGACAAGTAACGGAGTCGAAGAGATGGGTCAGAAAGTACATCCCATTGGCATTCGCCTGGGAATCGTCAAGGAGCACACCTCCGTCTGGTACGCAGACGGTCGGACTTATGCGGACTACTTGTTCGCTGATCTGAAGGTGCGTGAGTATCTCCAAGACAAACTAAAAAGCGCGTCCGTAAGCCGTATCGACATCCATCGTCCGGCCCAAACTGCACGTATCACCATCCACACCGCTCGTCCAGGTATCGTTATCGGGAAGAAAGGTGAAGATGTTGAGAAACTGCGTCAGGACCTGACCAAGCAAATGGGTGTGCCTGTGCACATCAATATCGAAGAGATCCGCAAGCCGGAGCTCGACGGTATGCTGGTTGCGCAGAGCGTAGCTCAGCAGCTGGAGCGTCGCGTAATGTTCCGTCGCGCTATGAAGCGCGCTGTTCAGAACGCCATGCGCATTGGTGCCAAAGGCATCAAAATCCAAGTGAGCGGTCGTCTCGGCGGTGCTGAAATCGCACGTACTGAATGGTATCGCGAAGGTCGTGTGCCATTGCACACCCTGCGTGCCGACATCGACTATGCCAACTACGAAGCTCACACCACTTACGGTGTGATCGGTGTAAAGGTTTGGATCTTCAAAGGCGAAGTAATTGGTGGTCGCCAAGAAGAGCTGAAACCACAAGCACCAGCGCCTCGTAAAAAAGCTGCTAAGTAAGGGGTACGCCAAATGTTGCAACCAAAGCGTACGAAGTTCCGCAAGCAAATGACTGGCCACAACCGTGGTCTGGCATTGCGCGGTAGCAAAGTCAGCTTCGGCGAGTTCGCGCTGAAGTCTGTAGCTCGTGGTCGTCTCACCGCTCGTCAGATCGAGTCAGCGCGTCGTGCTCTGACCCGTCACGTAAAACGTGGCGGCAAGATCTGGATCCGTGTGTTCCCGGACAAGCCTGTCACCAAGAAGCCACTCGAAGTTCGGATGGGTAAAGGTAAGGGTAACGTGGAATACTGGGTTGCCCAGATTCAGCCAGGCAAAGTCCTGTATGAAATCGAGGGTGTTTCTGAAGAGTTGGCGCGTGAGGCGTTCGCCCTGGCTGCTGCAAAGCTGCCACTCGCCACCTCCTTTGTTAAGCGGACGGTGATGTGATGAAAGCGAATGAACTTCGTGAAAAATCAGCACAGCAGCTGAACGAGCAACTGCTCGGCCTGCTGCGCGACCAGTTCAATCTGCGTATGCAGAAAGCAACTGGCCAGTTGGGGCAGTCTCATCTGCTCTCGCAAGTTAAACGTGACATCGCTCGCGTGAAGACTGTGCTCAACCAGCAGGCAGGTAAGTAATCATGGCTGAAGCCGAAAAAACTGTCCGTACGCTGACTGGCCGTGTTGTCAGCGACAAGATGGACAAGACCATCACCGTTCTGATCGAGCGTCGCGTTAAGCACCCGATCTACGGTAAATACGTTAAGCGTTCGACTAAGCTGCACGCGCACGACGAAACCAATCAGTGCCACATCGGCGACAAAGTCACTATTCGTGAAACTCGTCCGCTGGCCAAGACCAAGTCTTGGGCACTGGTTGATGTTCTCGAACGCGCTGTGGAAGTCTAAGGACTAGGGGTCGGAGAAATTATATGATTCAGACTCAATCCATGCTCGATGTGGCCGATAACAGCGGCGCACGCCGCGTTATGTGCATCAAGGTGCTGGGTGGCTCCCATCGTCGTTACGCTGGTATCGGTGACATCATCAAAGTTACCGTGAAGGAAGCAATTCCTCGCGGTAAAGTGAAAAAAGGCCAAGTGATGACTGCTGTTGTAGTCCGCACTCGCCACGGCGTTCGCCGTGCTGATGGCTCCATTATCCGCTTTGATGGCAACGCTGCTGTTCTGTTGAACAACAAGCAAGAGCCGATCGGCACCCGTATCTTTGGGCCAGTGACCCGTGAACTTCGTACTGAGAAGTTCATGAAGATCGTCTCGCTCGCCCCAGAAGTGCTGTAAGGAGATCCGACATGCAAAAGATTCGTCGTGACGACGAGATCATCGTGATCGCCGGCAAAGACAAAGGTAAGCGCGGTAAGGTGCTGAAGGTTCTTGCTGACAACCGTCTGGTTGTTGGTGGTCTGAACCTGGTCAAGCGTCATACCAAGCCTAACCCGATGTCGGGCGTACAGGGCGGTATCGTCGAGAAAGAAGCGCCACTGCACGCTTCCAACGTCGCCATCTTCAACGGCGAAACCAACAAGGCTGACCGCGTTGGTTTCAAAGTAGAAGAAGGTAAGAAAATTCGTGTCTTCAAGTCGACCCAAAAAGCGGTTGATGCTTGAACACTGCTAGGTAGAAGACCATGGCACGACTAAAAGAGATTTACCGGAAGGAAATCGCACCGAAACTTAAGGAAGAACTTAAGCTTTCGAACGTGATGGAAGTTCCGCGCGTTACCAAAATCACCCTGAACATGGGTCTGGGCGAAGCGATCGGCGACAAAAAAGTCATCGAGCACGCTGTTGCTGACCTGGAAAAGATCACCGGCCAGAAAGTCGTTGTGACCTACGCTCGCAAATCTATCGCTGGCTTTAAAGTCCGTGAAGGTTGGCCGATCGGCGTCAAAGTGACCCTGCGCCGTGAGCGTATGTACGAATTCCTGGATCGTCTGCTGTCGATCTCCCTGCCTCGGGTTCGCGACTTCCGCGGCCTGAATGCCAAGTCCTTCGATGGTCGTGGTAACTACAGCATGGGCGTGAAAGAGCAGATCATTTTCCCGGAAATCGATTACGACAAGATCGATGCTCTCCGCGGTCTGGACATTACCCTGACCACCACTGCCAAGAACGATGATGAAGGTCGCGCTCTGCTGCGCGCTTTCAAATTCCCGTTCCGCAACTGATTGGAGTAGGAAAATGGCCAAGAAGAGCATGAAAAACCGTGAGCTGAAGCGTCAGCTCACCGTTGCCAAGTACGCCACCAAGCGTGCAGCGCTGAAAGCTATCATCGTCGATCTGAACGCAAGTCCAGAAGCGCGTTGGGAAGCTTCCGTAGCACTGCAGAAGCAGCCACGTGACGCAAGCGCTTCGCGCATGCGTAACCGCTGCCGCCTGACTGGTCGTCCGCACGGCGTTTACCGCAAGTTCGGCCTGGGCCGTAACAAACTGCGTGAAGCGGCAATGCGTGGTGACGTACCAGGTCTGGTTAAAGCCAGCTGGTAAGTGCTATCAAAGTCTCGGTGTTCGGGATCGCAAGATCCTGACCATCGGTGGCCTTGAAACTGAATCAAGCCCCTTTTGGGGCTTGATTCATTTCTGGGGTGTGTCTAGAATGACCGGCTCGCCTGAGCCCGTGTTTTCTATGCCCGGAGTTTCTCGGCGACAAGTAGTAGCCGCAAGGCTAATTTTTCTGTATTAGGAGCGTCTAGCCCATGAGTATGCAGGACCCGTTAGCGGACATGCTAACTCGAATCCGTAATGCCCAGATGGCTGAAAAGTCCGTCGTAAGCATGCCGTCTTCCACGTTGAAGGTGGCTGTAGCCAAAGTCCTGAAGGACGAAGGTTACATCGCGGGTTATCAGATCAGCAGCGAAATCAAACCACTGCTGTCCATCGAGCTGAAGTACTTCGAAGGCCGTCCGGTCATCGAGGAAGTGAAGCGCGTTAGCCGTCCAGGCCTGCGTCAGTACAAGTCCGTCGAGGATCTGCCAAAAGTTCGTGGCGGTCTCGGTGTGTCTATCGTCTCCACCAACAAGGGTGTGATGACTGATCGTGCTGCGCGCGCTGCCGGTGTCGGCGGCGAAGTTCTTTGCACTGTGTTCTAAGGGGGGATAAGCATGTCTCGCGTCGCTAAGAACCCCGTTAAGCTGCCAGCCGGCGTCGAAGTAAAATTCGCAGGCCAACAGCTTTCGGTAAAGGGTGCCAAGGGCACTCTCGAACTGAACATCCATTCGTCCGTTGAGATCGTTGAAGAAGCCGGTGAGCTGCGTTTTGCTGCTCGCAATGGCGATCAACAGACTCGCGCAATGGCTGGTACCACTCGTGCGTTGGTTAACAACATGGTCCAAGGCGTAAGCCAAGGCTTCGAGCGCAAGCTCCAGCTGGTCGGTGTTGGTTACAAAGCGCAAGCAAAAGGCACAGTGCTGAACCTGGCTCTCGGCTTCTCGCACCCAGTGGATTACGAACTGCCGGAAGGCATCACCGCTGAGACTCCTAGCCAGACCGATATCCTGATCCGGGGTATCGACAAGCAGCTGGTAGGTCAAGTGGCCGCCGAGATCCGCGACTTCCGTCCACCAGAGCCGTACAAAGGCAAAGGTGTGCGCTACGCGGACGAAGTCGTCCGTCGTAAAGAAGCCAAGAAGAAGTAGGGCATAGCAAATGACCGACAAAAAAGTTACTCGACTGCGTCGCGCTCGCAAAGCACGCCTGAAAATGCACGAACTCGAAGTCGTGCGTCTCTGCGTGTTCCGCTCTTCGCAGCACATCTACGCCCAGGTCATTTCGGCCGACGGCAACAAAGTCCTGGCAAGTGCCTCGACTTTGGACAAAGAACTGCGTGATGGTGCCACCGGCAACATCGACGCGGCCACTAAGGTTGGCCAGCTGGTCGCTACGCGTGCTAAAGCCGCTGGCGTCTCGCAGGTGGCTTTCGACCGCTCTGGCTTCAAGTACCACGGCCGCGTCAAGGCGCTGGCTGATGCTGCTCGTGAAGCTGGGCTGGAGTTCTAAGTTATGTCAAATAACGACCAAAAGCGCGACGAAGGCTACATCGAGAAGCTGGTTCAAGTTAACCGCGTAGCCAAAACCGTTAAAGGCGGCCGTATCTTCACTTTCACCGCGTTGACCGTGGTTGGTGATGGTAAGGGTCGCGTTGGCTTCGGCCGTGGCAAGTCGCGTGAAGTGCCTGCTGCGATCCAGAAGGCAATGGAAGCTGCTCGCCGCAACATGATCCAGGTTGATCTGAACGGCACCACTCTGCAGTACGCAATGAAGTCCGCTCACGGCGCTTCGAAGGTGTACATGCAGCCTGCTTCTGAAGGTACCGGTATCATCGCTGGCGGCGCTATGCGTGCTGTCCTCGAAGTTGCTGGCGTTCAGAACGTTCTGGCCAAGTGCTACGGCTCGACTAACCCTGTAAACGTGGTTCACGCCACTTTCAAGGGTTTGAAAGCAATGCAGTCTCCTGAATCCATTGCCGCCAAGCGTGGCAAAAGCGTCAAGGAGATCTTCTGATCATGGCTACCGTAAAAGTAACGCTGATCAAAAGCATGACCGGCCGCATCCCTAACCACAAACTGTGCGTTAAGGGTCTGGGTCTGCGTCGCATCGGTCACACTGTAGAAGTGCTGGATACTCCCGAGAATCGCGGGATGATCAACAAGGCTTACTACATGCTGCGTGTCGAGGGTTAATCGATGAAACTCAATGATCTGAGTCCAGCGCCGGGTTCCCGTCGCGAAAAGCATCGTCCGGGCCGTGGTATCGGTAGTGGTTTGGGTAAGACTGGTGGCCGTGGCCACAAAGGTCAGACCTCCCGCTCCGGTGGCACCATTGCTCCAGGCTTTGAAGGCGGTCAACAGCCGCTGCATCGTCGCCTGCCGAAGTTCGGTTTCGTTTCCCTGAAAGCCATGGACCGCGCAGAAGTGCGTCTGTCCGAGCTGGCCAAAGTGGAAGGCGACATCGTCACCGTGCAGTCCCTGAAAGATGCCAACGTGATCAACGTCAACGTACAGCGTGTGAAAATCATGCTGTCCGGTGAAGTGACTCGCGCTGTCACTATCGGCAAGGGAATCGGCGCCACCAAAGGTGCGCGTGCGGCTATCGAAGCAGCTGGCGGCAAGTTCGAGGAATAAATGGCTAAGCAAGGTGCTCTCTCTGCGCTCGGCAAAGGCGGTATGTCTGAACTCTGGGCTCGTCTGCGTTTTCTGTTCCTGGCGATTATCGTCTACCGAATAGGCGCACACATCCCGGTTCCAGGTATCAACCCGGACCGACTCGCGGACCTGTTTCGACAGAATGAGGGGACCATTCTTAGCTTGTTCAACATGTTTTCCGGCGGCGCGCTGGAACGGATGAGCATCTTTGCACTGGGGATCATGCCGTACATTTCGGCATCGATCATCATGCAACTGATGACCGCCGTCAGCCCGCAGCTGGAGCAGTTGAAGAAGGAAGGTGAAGCTGGCCGTCGCAAGATCAGCCAGTACACCCGCTACGGCACTGTCGTCCTCGCTCTTGTTCAGGCTATCGGCATGTCCGTAGGTCTGGCAGGGCAGGGCGTTGCGTTCACTGGTGACTTTGGCTTCCATTTCGTTGCGGTAACCACGTTTGTGGCTGGCGCAATGTTCATGATGTGGCTGGGTGAGCAGATTACTGAGCGTGGTGTTGGCAACGGTATCTCGATGTTGATTTTCGCGGGTATCGTGGCCGGTCTTCCGAGAGCAATCGGGCAGTCTTTCGAGTCTGCGCGTCAGGGTGATATCAACATCTTCGCCCTGGTTGCCATCGGTCTGCTGGCAGTAGCGATTATCGGTTTCGTGGTGTTCATTGAGCGTGGTCAGCGTCGTATTGCTGTTCACTACGCCAAGCGTCAGCAGGGCCGCAAGGTCTTCGCTGCGCAGACTAGCCACCTGCCGTTGAAGGTGAACATGGCCGGCGTTATTCCGGCTATTTTCGCAAGCAGCATTTTGCTGTTTCCGGCTTCGTTGGGTGCCTGGTTCGGTCAGTCTGAAGGTATGGGCTGGTTGCAGGACATCTCGCAGTCGATCGCTCCTGGTCAGCCGTTGAATATTCTGCTGTTTAGTGCAGGGATTATTTTCTTCTGCTTCTTCTATACGGCGTTGATGTTCAATCCGAAAGACGTAGCGGAAAACCTGAAGAAGTCCGGTGCCTTTATTCCGGGCATCCGTCCAGGCGAGCAGTCTGCGCGCTATATTGATGGCGTTCTGACCCGCTTGACCATGTTCGGTGCTCTCTATATGACGGCCGTGTGCTTGCTGCCCCAGTTCCTGGTGGTTGCAGCAAACGTTCCGTTCTACCTTGGCGGGACCTCGTTGCTGATCGTCGTCGTGGTTGTGATGGACTTCATGTCCCAAGTACAATCGCACCTCGTTTCGCACCAGTACGAATCCCTGATGAAGAAAGCCAACCTGAAGGGTTACGGCAGCGGCATGCTGCGCTGACCCATAAGGTTCGAGGAGTTGGTGATGAAAGTTCGTGCATCGGTGAAAAAGCTGTGCCGTAACTGCAAGATTATTCGCCGCGAAGGTGTTGTTCGAGTAATTTGCAGCGCGGAACCGCGTCACAAACAGCGCCAAGGCTGAGTGTGATTGTGCTTCAAGCCCAGCAGCTAGTGCGCTGCTGGGTTGATTATTTGTTATTACAGCGATATTATCTCGCGCCCTATTTCTTGGCTTCCGGGGCGTAGGTAGCTGTCAATTGGAGTCCCACTGAATGGCCCGTATTGCAGGCGTTAACATTCCAGATAACAAGCATACTGTTATCTCGCTGACCTACATCTATGGTGTTGGTCGCACTACTGCACAGAAGATCTGTGCAGATGCTGGGGTAAACCCGGCCGCAAAGATCAAGGATCTGAGCGACGAGCAAATTGAACAGCTGCGTGGCGAAGTGGCGAAGTTCACCACTGAAGGTGACCTGCGTCGCGAAATCAACATGAAAATCAAGCGCTTGATGGACCTCGGTTGCTATCGCGGTCTGCGTCATCGTCGTGGTCTGCCAGTACGCGGTCAGCGTACCAAGACCAACGCGCGTACCCGTAAAGGTCCGCGTAAGCCGATCCGCAAGTAATCGCCCCAGCGAATCGACAGGAATTTAATCATGGCAAAACCTGCTGCTCGTCCTCGTAAAAAAGTTAAAAAGACAGTGGTTGATGGCATCGCCCACATCCATGCATCTTTTAACAACACAATCGTGACCATCACCGACCGTCAAGGTAACGCTCTTTCCTGGGCTACCTCCGGTGGTTCGGGTTTCCGCGGTTCCCGCAAGTCCACCCCGTTTGCTGCTCAAGTAGCTGCTGAACGTGCTGGTCAAGCTGCGCTGGAATACGGCCTGAAAAACCTCGACGTTAACGTCAAGGGTCCAGGTCCAGGTCGTGAGTCCGCTGTCCGTGCTTTGAACGGCTGTGGCTATAAGATCGCCAGCATCACCGACGTGACGCCAATCCCGCACAACGGGTGCCGTCCGCCGAAGAAGCGCCGCGTGTAATCCAGGAGATTGTAAAGAATGGCTCGTTACATTGGTCCAAAATGCAAACTCGCTCGTCGCGAAGGCACCGATCTCTTCCTGAAGAGCGGCGTGCGCGCGATCGAATCGAAGTGCAACATTGAAGCAGCACCTGGTATCCACGGCCAACGCCGCGGTCGCCAGTCCGACTACGGCACCCAACTGCGTGAAAAGCAGAAGGTCCGTCGTATCTACGGCGTTCTCGAGCGTCAGTTCAGCGGCTACTACAAAGAAGCCGCCGGCAAGAAAGGTGCAACCGGTGAAAACCTGCTGCAACTGCTCGAATGCCGTCTGGACAACGTTGTATACCGTATGGGCTTTGGTTCGACTCGTGCCGAATCCCGTCAGCTGGTATCGCACAAATCCGTCAGCGTTAACGGTCAGACCGTAAACGTTCCGTCCTACCAGGTTCGTGCTGGTGACGTGGTCGCGATTCGCGAGAAAGCAAAGAATCAACTTCGCATTGTCCAAGCTCTCGATCTGTGTGCCCAACGTGGCCGCGTAGAATGGGTAGAAGTAGACACTGAGAAGAAGTCGGGCGTTTTCAAGAACGTTCCAGCTCGCAGTGATCTGTCCGCCGACATCAACGAAAGCCTGATTGTCGAGCTCTACTCCAAGTAAGGGCTAGAAAATAGGTGCATCCATGCAGATTTCGGTAAATGAGTTCCTGACACCCCGCCATATTGATGTGCAGGTTGTCAGTCCAACCCGCGCCAAGATCACTCTCGAGCCTCTCGAGCGTGGTTTTGGCCACACCCTGGGCAACGCGCTGCGCCGCATCCTGTTGTCCTCAATGCCCGGCTGTGCAGTAGTCGAGGCCGAGATTGACGGTGTGCTCCACGAGTACAGCGCCATCGAAGGTGTACAGGAAGACGTAATTGAAATCCTGTTGAACCTTAAAGGTCTGGCTATCAAGCTGCACGGCCGTGACGAAGTTACGCTGACCTTGTCGAAGAAGGGTTCGGGGGTGGTTACCGCTGCCGATATTCAGCTGGATCATGATGTCGAGATCGTTAATCCCGATCACGTAATCGCTAACCTGGCGTCTAACGGCGCCCTGAACATGAAGCTCGTAGTAGCTCGTGGTCGTGGTTATGAACCGGCCGACTCGCGTCAGAGCGATGAAGACGAAAGCCGCAGCATTGGTCGCTTGCAGCTTGACTCTTCGTTCAGCCCGGTTCGCCGTATCGCATACGTGGTGGAAAACGCCCGTGTCGAGCAGCGTACTAACCTGGACAAGCTGGTTATTGATCTGGAAACCAACGGTACTCTGGATCCTGAAGAGGCTATCCGCCGCGCTGCAACCATCCTGCAACAGCAGTTGGCTGCGTTCGTCGACCTCAAGGGTGACAGTGAGCCAGTGGTAATCGAGCAGGAAGACGAGATCGATCCGATCCTGCTTCGCCCGGTTGACGATCTGGAACTGACTGTACGTTCGGCTAACTGCCTTAAGGCGGAAAACATTTACTACATCGGCGACCTGATTCAGCGTACCGAAGTAGAACTGTTGAAGACTCCGAACCTGGGCAAGAAATCCTTGACTGAAATCAAGGACGTTCTGGCCTCCCGCGGTCTGTCCCTCGGCATGCGCCTCGACAACTGGCCGCCTGCAAGTCTTAAGAAGGACGACAAGGCGACTGCCTGATCGTCGTAATCACCGAACGTAGTGTTTGGTAAGGAATGAACCATGCGTCATCGTAAAAGTGGGCGTCACCTGAGCCGCACCAGCTCGCACCGCAAGGCCATGTTCCAAAACATGGCGGTGTCGCTGTTCGAGCACGAGCTGATCAAAACTACACTGCCGAAAGCCAAAGAACTGCGCCGCGTTGCTGAGCCGCTGATCACTTTGGCCAAGACAGACAGCCTGGCTAACCGCCGTCTGGCTTTCGACCGTACTCGTTCGAAAGCTATCGTTGGTAAGCTCTTCAACGACCTGGGCAAGCGTTACGCTACCCGTGAGGGTGGCTACCTGCGCATCCTCAAGTGCGGTTTCCGCGCTGGCGACAACGCGCCTATGGCGTACGTCGAGTTGGTTGATCGTGCTACCGGCGGTGAAGCTGTATCCGCTGAGTAAGACGTCAGTCTGAAACAAAAAACCGGGCCTCGTGCCCGGTTTTTTGTGCGCGCAAGAAAAGTCAGTGCTGGCAACAGGTCGATCCGGGTGCTGTCCAGTGGTGCTGGCTATTAGTTTATTTCTATTGATGTCGATCAATTAATAAATTTGATGGTGTCATGTTCATGGTCAATACTCCCTCTCAGCCGATTAGCCGGCAGTTTCCAGGACTGAAGAGGAAGATTGAGCATGAGCCAAAACAAAACGCTGACTACCGCTAGCGGCGCACCTGTCGCCGATAACCAGAATTCCCGTTCCGCCGGCCCTCGTGGCCCGCTGCTGCTCGACGATTTCCACCTGATCGAGAAGCTTGCCCACTTCAACCGTGAAAACATCCCGGAGCGCCGTGTACACGCCAAGGGCTCGGGTGCTTACGGTACGTTCACTGTTACGCGCGACATTACCCAGTACACCAGCGCCAAGCTGTTCGAATCGGTGGGTAAACAAACCCCTACGTTTCTGCGGTTCTCCACTGTCGGTGGCGAGCGCGGCTCAGCTGACACCGAACGCGATCCACGTGGTTTTGCGCTCAAGTTCTATACCGAGGAAGGCAACTGGGACATCGTGGGCAATAACACGCCAGTGTTCTTCATTCGCGACCCGTTGAAGTTCCCGGATTTCATCCACACCCAGAAACGCCTGCCGCAGAGCAACCTGAAAAGTGCACAGATGATGTGGGACTTCTGGTCGCACTCACCTGAGGCGCTGCACCAGGTCACCATCCTGTTCTCTGATCGGGGTATCCCTGACGGCTACCGTCACATGCACGGCTTCGGCAGCCACACCTACAGCCTGATCGGCGCCCAAGGCGAGCGTCACTGGGTCAAGTGGCACTACAAGACCAAGCAGGGCATCAAGAACCTGGCGCCGGCCGAGGCGGCACGTCTGGCCGGTACGGATCCGGATTACGCTCAGCGTGATCTGTTTGGTGCGATCGAGCGCGGTGACTTCCCGAAATGGCGGGTATGCATCCAGATCATGAGCGAGGCCCAAGCCGCGGCGCATTACGAAAACCCGTTCGACGTGACCAAGACCTGGTCGCAGAAGGAGTTCCCGCTGATTGAAGTGGGTGAACTGGAGCTCAACCGTAATCCGCAGAACTACTTCGCTGAAGTCGAGCAGGCAGCCTTTGGTCCAAGCAACATGGTGCCAGGGGTGGGTCTGTCGCCGGACCGCATGCTGCAAGGTCGGGTTTTTGCCTACGCGGATGCCCACCGCTACCGCGTCGGTACCAATCACCAGCAGTTGCCGGTGAATGCGCCTCGCAGTCCGGTCAACAGCTACCAGCGCGACGGCTCGATGGCGTTTGGCAGTAACGGTGGTGCGACACCTAACTATGAGCCCAACAGCTACGTGGAAGCGCCCAAGCAGGCCCCTCGTTTTGCCGAGCCGGCATTGGCATTGAGTGGCGCGGCTGATCGCTACGATCACCGTGAAGACACCGACTACTACAGCCATGCCGGTGCGTTGTTCCGGTTGATGAGCGATGAGCAGAAAGCCCTGCTGATCAGCAACATTGCCGGTGCCATGGCGGGTGTTTCCGGTGACGTGGTCGATCGCCAGCTGCAGCATTTCTTCAAGGCTGACCAGGCCTATGGCGAAGGCATCGCGAAGGCGTTGGGCGTACAGCTTAACTAAGTCTAAACGATAAGCAGAACCGCCCTCATTTGGGCGGTTTTTGCGTTATTTAAACTGATTTTCTCAGAATATCTTCGCTTTTATCGCGCGATTCGAGTGACCAAACGGTCGCCTTGGTTCAAACTACAGACTTTCAAGCAGGGAGATGTAGGGCAATGCAAGGTCACCCGGACGTAATCGATTACCTCAACACATTGCTCACGGGCGAACTGGCAGCGCGTGATCAGTATTTCATCCATTCGCGGATGTATGAGGACTGGGGCTTTACCGAGCTCTACGAGCGCATCAATCACGAAATGGAAGAAGAGACTCAGCACGCCGATGCACTGATGCGCCGGATCCTGATGCTCGAAGGCACGCCACGCATGCGTGCGGACGATCTGGACGTCGGGACTACGGTGCCTGACATGTTCGCCGCCGACCTGCGCCTGGAGTACAAGGTGCGTGCAGCGCTCTGCAAAGGCATCGAGCTCTGCGAGCGGCACAAGGATTACATCAGCCGCGACATGCTGCGCATTCAGTTGGCCGATACCGAAGAAGATCACACCTACTGGCTGGAGAAACAGCTGGGACTGATCAAACTGATCGGTCTGGAGAACTACCTGCAATCGCAGTTCTAACGCGCCTGCAGATCGCACAAAAAAGCCCCTGGCACTGAATAAGTGCCAGGGGCTTTTTCATGAGGCAGTGTTAAGCCCGATCACGTTCCAGCAGCGGCTTGAGGTAGTACCCGGTATGGGACTGCTTCATCTCCGCCACTTCTTCAGGCGTGCCCACGGCAATGATCTGGCCGCCCTTGGAACCGCCTTCCGGACCCAGGTCCACCAGCCAGTCGGCAGTCTTGATCACATCCAGGTTGTGTTCGATCACCACCACGGTATTACCGTGGTCGCGCAGGCGATGCAGGACGTCGAGCAGTTGCTGGATGTCCGCGAAGTGCAGGCCGGTGGTCGGCTCATCAAGGATGTACAGGGTCTTGCCGGTGTCGCGTTTGGACAGCTCGCGGGACAGCTTCACCCGTTGTGCCTCACCCCCCGACAGCGTTGTCGCCGATTGCCCCAGCTTGATGTATGACAGGCCGACATCCATCAACGTCTGGAGCTTGCGCGCCAGGGCTGGAACCGCATCGAAGAACACCCGCGCCTCTTCAATGGTCATCTCCAGGGTTTCGTGGATGCTCTTGCCCTTGTACTTGATCTCCAGGGTTTCACGGTTATAGCGCTTGCTCTTGCAGACGTCGCACGGGACATAGATGTCCGGCAGGAAGTGCATCTCGACCTTGATCAGGCCATCGCCTTGGCACGCTTCGCAGCGTCCCCCCTTCACGTTGAACGAGAAGCGCCCCGGGCCATAACCCCGGGAACGGGATTCCGGAACGCCGGCAAACAGTTCGCGAATCGGCGTGAACAACCCGGTGTAGGTGGCGGGGTTGGAGCGTGGCGTACGGCCGATCGGGCTTTGGTCGATGTCGACCACCTTGTCCAGGTGTTCCAGGCCCTTGATGCCGTCGTGAGCGGCGGCTTCCAGAGTGGTCGCGCCATTCAGTGCCGTGGCGCTAAGAGGGAACAGGGTGTTGTTGATCAGCGTCGACTTGCCGGAACCGGATACGCCGGTCACGCAGGTCAGCAGGCCAATCGGGATATCCAGGTCGACATTGCGCAGGTTGTTGCCCCGGGCACCCTTGAGCGACAGCGAGAGCTTCTTGTTGCGTGGCGTACGCTTGGCCGGCACTTCGATCTTGACCCGGCCGGACAGGTACTTGCCGGTCAGCGAGTCCGGGTGGGCCATGACTTCGGCGGGTGTGCCTTCGGCGACGATATGCCCGCCATGCACGCCCGCGCCCGGGCCGATATCCACCACGTAGTCGGCCAGGCGAATGGCGTCTTCGTCGTGCTCGACCACGATCACGGTGTTGCCGATGTCGCGCAGATGCTTGAGGGTCCCCAGCAAGCGGTCGTTGTCCCGCTGGTGCAGGCCAATCGACGGTTCGTCGAGGATGTACAGCACGCCCACCAGCCCGGCGCCGATCTGGCTGGCCAGGCGAATGCGTTGTGCTTCGCCGCCTGACAGGGTGTCGGCGCTGCGGTCCAGCGACAGGTAGTCGAGGCCGACGTTGACCAGGAACTGCAAGCGCTCGCGGATTTCCTTGAGGATCTTGTCGGCGATTTCGCCGCGGCGACCGGGCAGGCTCAGCGTGCCGAAGTAGTCGCACGCATCACCGATCGGCAGATTGGTCACGGCCGGCAACGTTTTTTCGCCCACCCATACGTGCCGCGCTTCGCGACGCAGGCGGGTGCCACGGCAGTCCGGGCACGGCTGGGTGCTGAGGAACTTGGCCAGCTCTTCGCGTACCGAAGCGGATTCAGTTTCGCGGTAGCGACGGTCCAGGTTCGGCACGATGCCTTCGAACGGGTGTGAGCGTTTGACGATGTCGCCACGGTCGTTCAGGTATTTGAAGTCGACGTTCTGCGTACCGCTGCCATGCAGGATGACTTTTTGCTGGTCCGCCGGCAGTTGGCCGAACGGCACTTCCAGGCTGAAGCCGTAATGCGAGGCCAGTGAGCCGAGCATCTGGAAGTAATAGACGTTACGCCTGTCCCAGCCGCGTATCGCGCCTTCGGCCAGGGTCAGTTCGCTGTTGACCAGGCGCTTGATGTCGAAGAACTGCTTGACCCCCAGGCCGTCACAGGTCGGGCAGGCGCCGGCCGGGTTGTTGAAGGAGAACAGCTTGGGCTCCAGCTCGCTGATGGCGTGGCCGCAGATCGGGCAGGCGAAGCGCGCGGAGAAGATCATCTCCTCGCCTGGCTCGTCGTCCATCGGAGCGACCAGGGCAATGCCATCGGCCAGCTTCAACGCCGTTTCGAAGGATTCGGCCAAGCGCTGTTGCAGGTCGTCGCGCACCTTGAAGCGGTCGACCACGACGTCGATCGAGTGCTTCTTCTGTTTATCCAGCTTGGGCAGTTCGTCCAGCTCGCAGAGCCTGCCGTTGACCCGGGCCCGGACAAAGCCCTGGGCGCGCAGTTCTTCGAAGACCGACAGGTGTTCGCCTTTTCGCTCGCGGATCACCGGGGCCAGCAGCATCAGCTTGCTGCCTTCGGGTTGGGCCAGGACCAGGTCGACCATCTGACTGACGGTCTGGGCTTCCAGTGGAATATCGTGATCCGGGCAGCGCGGAATACCGGCGCGGGCGTAAAGCAGGCGCAGATAGTCGTAGATTTCGGTGATGGTGCCGACGGTGGAGCGCGGGTTGTGCGAGGTTGATTTCTGTTCGATGGAAATCGCGGGCGACAGGCCTTCGATGGTGTCGACGTCAGGCTTTTCCATCATCGACAGGAACTGTCGGGCGTAGGCCGACAGCGATTCGACATAGCGTCGCTGGCCTTCGGCGTACAGCGTGTCGAATGCCAGGGAAGACTTGCCGGACCCGGACAAGCCGGTGATGACGATCAGCTTGTCCCGTGGCAGGGTCAGGTCGATGTTCTTCAGGTTGTGGGTTCGAGCCCCACGAATCAGGATCTTGTCCAAGATGGCCTCGCTTGGCGGGCGTCGAAAACCCAAGAGTATACGGCCAAATACTGGATGGATGCACACTGTCAAATGAGCTCGGCGCAGCCTTACATGAAGAGTCTGTCATCCGTGCGCGTCAAAGCGTCACCCTATACCCCGTCAACCGATGGGACTGGTAGAATCGCCGCCGGTTCACATGAGGTAATTCCATGCACGATCCCCACAGCGAACGCATGAGTGGTAGCGAGACCCGCGCGGCAAGCGGTCTGGCCCTGGTGTTCGCGTTCCGTATGCTTGGCATGTTCATGGTGTTGCCGGTACTGGCGACCTACGGCATGGACCTGGCAGGCGCGACCCCGGCCCTGATCGGCCTGGCGATTGGTGCCTATGGCCTGACACAGGCACTGTTCCAGATTCCGTTCGGGGTGATTTCCGACCGTATCGGTCGGCGCCCGGTGATTTACCTGGGGCTGATCGTCTTCGCCCTGGGCAGTGTGCTGGCTGCCAATGCCGATTCGATCTGGGGCGTGATCGCCGGACGCATCCTGCAAGGCGCCGGGGCGATCTCCGCCGCGGTCATGGCCTTGCTGTCCGACCTGACTCGCGAACAACACCGCACCAAGGCCATGGCCATGATCGGCATGACCATCGGCCTGTCGTTTGCCGTGGCCATGGTGGTCGGGCCGTTGCTGACCCGCGCATTTGGGCTGTCCGGGCTGTTCCTGGCGACGGGTGGCATGGCGCTGATCGGCATCCTGATCGTGATGTTCATGGTGCCGCGCTCCACCGGCCCCCTGCAGCACCGCGAATCCGGCGTGGCCCGCCAGGCCCTGATGCCGACGCTCAAGCACCCGGACCTGCTGCGCCTGGACCTGGGTATTTTTGTGTTGCACGCGATGTTGATGTCGAGCTTCGTCGCCTTGCCGCTGGCGCTGGTCGAGAAGGCCGGGCTGCCCAAGGAGCAGCACTGGTGGGTGTACCTGACCGCGCTGCTGATTTCCTTCTTCGCCATGATCCCGTTCATTATCTACGGCGAGAAGAAACGCAAAATGAAACGAGTTTTACTCGGTGCCGTCGTGACGCTGATGCTCACTGAGCTATTCTTCTGGCAGTTCGGCGACAGCTTGCGGGCTCTGGTGATCGGGACGGTGGTGTTCTTTACCGCCTTCAATCTGCTGGAAGCTTCGTTGCCGTCGCTGATCAGCAAGGTTTCACCGGCAGGCGGCAAGGGCACGGCGATGGGGGTTTACTCCACCAGCCAGTTCCTCGGTTCGGCACTCGGCGGGATCATGGGTGGCTGGATGTTCCAGCATGGCGGTCTGTCGGTTGTGTTCCTCGGATGCGCAGGTCTGGCTGCCCTCTGGCTGGCCTTTGCTGTTACCATGCGTGAACCTCCCTATGTGACGAGCCTGCGCTTGCCGTTATCGCCTGAAGCGGTCCGCGAAGCCGGTCTGGTCGAGCGCCTTTTGGCCGTTGTAGGGGTAACAGATGCCGTTGTAGTCGCCGATGAAGCGGCGATCTACATCAAATTGGACACCGAACTATTGGATCGCACCACCCTCGAGCGCCTGGTCAACAACCCGGCGCCGACAGCGTGCGAAGCCTAGGAGAACGTTATGGCCCGTGGGGTTAACAAAGTCATATTGGTCGGCACTTGCGGCCAGGATCCCGAAGTTCGCTACTTGCCTAACGGTAATGCCGTGACCAACCTGAGTCTGGCGACCAGCGAACAGTGGACCGACAAGCAAACCGGTCAGAAAGTCGAAAAGACCGAATGGCACCGTGTGTCGATGTTCGGCAAGGTTGCAGAGATCGCCGGCGAATACCTGCGTAAAGGTTCGCAGGTCTACATCGAAGGGAAGCTGCAGACCCGCGAGTGGGAAAAAGACGGTATCAAGCGTTACACCACCGAAATCGTGGTCGACATGCAAGGCACCATGCAGTTGCTGGGCGGCCGTCCACAGGGCGATCAACAAGGCCAGGGCGGCGGTAACAACTACCAGCAATCCGCTCCGCGCCAGCAGGCTCCGCGTCCTGCACCGCAACAACAGCCGCAGCGTGAGTCGCGTCCAGCGCCACAGCAACAGGCCGCACCGCAGCCGGCTGCGGATTTCGACAGCTTTGATGACGATATTCCGTTCTAAGGCAGCAACACGCTTCAAGCCACAAGCTGCAAGCTAAAAAAAACCGCGCTTCGGTCCACGAAGCGCGGTTTTTTTGCTTTTGCTTGTCGCTAAAAGCTTGCCGCTTAACGCTGCGCGAAGCGCAACATATCCGCATTCACCTGCTCTTTATGGGTATCCGTCAGCCCATGGGGTGCCCCCGGATAGACGATCAGTTCGGCGTGCTCGATCAATCGCTTGCTCTCCAGCCCTGCCGCCTGGATCGGCACGATCTGGTCATCGTCGCCATGGATGATCAGCGTCGGCACATCAAACTTCTGCAAATCCTCGCGAAAGTCGGTTTCCGAAAACGCCTTGATGCTGTCGAGGGTGTTTTTGTGACCGCCCATCATGCCTTGCATCCAGAACGAATCGATCAGCCCTTGGGATGATGTCGCGCCTGGGCGGTTGAAGCCGAAGAACGGGCCGCCGGCAATGTCCTTGTACAGCTGCGAGCGGTCGGCGATGGAGCCGGCGCGGATGCCGTCGAAGACTTCGATCGGCAGACCCTTGGGGTTCGTTTCGGTTTTGAGCATCAAGGGCGGTACAGCGGAAATCAGCCCGGCCTTGGCCAGGCGCCGGGTGCCGTGGCGGCCAATGTAACGCGCGACTTCACCGCCGCCGGTGGAGAAGCCGAAGAGGATCACGTTGTTCAGGTCCAGGTGTTCGATCAGCTCGGCGAGGTCGTCGGCGTAGTGATCCATGTCGTTGCCATCCCACGGCTGGCTCGAGCGCCCGTGACCGCGGCGATCATGGGCGATGGCGCGAAAGCCGTTGTTGGCAAAGTGCAGCATCTGCGATTCCCAACTGTCGGCGCTCAGTGGCCAACCGTGGCTGAACACCACTGGTTGCCCGTGGCCCCAGTCCTTGTAATACAGGGTGTTGCCTTCGCGAGTCGTGAGAGTAGCCATGTCTTTCGTCTCCAATGAATGCTCAGGTGGGTGAGGCTCAGTGGTGGGCAGCCAGAAACGTTTCGGTGGACACCACATTGGCGTAGGCAAAGCCCAGGGCCGACATGAACGCGGCATGGACCTGGGCGGCCGGCACAACAAGACCGTTGAACTCCAGGTCACGGGTCGCACAGGCGTCGTGGATGACCGTCACGGTGTAGCCAAGGTCGGCCGCGGCTCGAGTGATGCCATCGACGCACATGTGACTCATGCTGCCGACGATCACCAGGCTCTCGATGCCTTGCTGGTCGAGGATTGACTGTAGTTCGGTTTCACGGAACGAGTTGACGAAGTGCTTGAGCACCACCGATTCGTCAGGGCGGTTGAGGACTTTGGGGTGCAGCTTCGCGCCTTCGGAGCCCGGGGTGAAAAACGGTGCCGCGTCGGCATTGAATTCGTGGCGAACGTGCACCACCTGATCACCGGCCTCGCGAAAGGCCTGGATCAGTTTCGCCGCGTTATCGGCGGCGGCGTCTGCACCGACCAGCGGCCATTTGCCTTGGGGGAAGTAGTCATTCTGGATATCGACTACGATGAGTGCTTGCTTGGCCATGGGTGTTTCCTCGAACGGTTGGATGTGGCACGAAGTATCGGGTTTGGCAGGCGTTTCGAGGATTGGCCGCACCGACAATAGCAGGGGGAAAACTGACAATGGGCATGGCTCGCGCAGTCGCCGAATTGGGCGTGCTGATCTATCCCGGCGCACAGCTGGCCGCGGTACACGGCTTGACCGATCTGTTTGGCGTTGCCAACCGCATTGCCACCGAGCATCGGAGCGCGCAACTGCCGCTGTTGCGGATCAGCCACTGGCAAGTGGATGCCGACCAGGCACCCAGACGTACCTACGACAGTCATCCCGGTCCCGAAGGGGCGCTGGTGGCACTGTTGATCCCGCCGTCGATTGGCGGTTTTTCCGAAGGCCAGGCATCACCCGCGCTGATCGAATGGATACGTCAGCAACACGCTGCTGGCGCGACCTTGGGGGGCGTGTGTGTAGGCTCGATCCTGCTGGCCGAAAGCGGTCTGCTCGACGGTCGCAGCGCCACCACCCACTGGACCTCGGCCAAGCCGTTCGCCGCGCGTTACCCGAAGATCAAACTCCATGCCCATAAGCCCATCGTCGACGATGGCGACCTGATCACCACTGCCGGCCTGATGGCTTGGTCCGAGCTGGGGTTGCGGCTGGTCGACCGCTTGCTGGGGCCGAGCATCGCCACTGGCACCGCGCGTTTCCTGGTGGTCGAGCACAGTGACAGCGCCAGTCAGTGCGGCAGCAACTTTGCGCCGATCCTGAGCCATGGCGACGCGGCGATTCTCAAGGTTCAGCACTGGTTGCAAGGCAATGGCGCGGTGGAGGTTTCACTGAGCGTGATGGCGCAGCAGGCCGGGCTTGAGGAACGGACGTTCCTGCGGCGTTTTCGGGCGACGACGGGTTTGAAACCCACTGAGTACTGCCAGCACCTGAGAGTCGGCAAGGCCCGGGAGATGCTTGAATTCAGCAACGGCACCATTGATCACATTGCCTGGAGCGTGGGTTATGCGGATCCCGGAGCGTTTCGCGCCACGTTCAAGAAAATCACCGGGTTGACGCCCAGCGATTACCGCGCCCGGTTCGGTGTGAGCCCTTCGCCAGTCGTGTCGCGATAGGGGGGGCGAGTTGATCGTGCAGCATGCCGGAGTGCCGGTCGTCGTCGTGCAGAATAAAACGCAGCCGCAGCCACTACTGTTGTAACAGCGGGTGGAGGTTGCCCGTGTCGGGCTGTCGGTGGGGTTGGCCTGATCCCTGCTCCCCTTCAGCGACATTCATCGAGCGCATATGGCAGGGGGACGCATGACCCCGACAAATCGCAAAAAGCTGGTGGTTGCCCACTCGACCCGAGCCGAGGCGCCGCTTCACGAAGTCGAGACCAACCGTGCGCTGGCCCAATGGCTGGCGCAGATTCTCGGCTGGCCGTACGGCGGCAGCTTTGACCCGGACCTGCATGGCGGGCGCGACCTCTACCTGCTGCCCAGCCAGACCCTGGTCGGCGCTGCCGAGGCCCGGCAACTGGGGGTCAAGGGGCCGGAGGATCTGTGGGGCGGCTACGTTGACCATGCTTTCATCTGCACCAAGGCGATTGTTCACGGTTTATTGAACCGGGATGCGCTGGCGCCTGAAGGCTGGGTCGCGCTGTTCCCCGAGCGGGTGCGCAAGGTGGTGCTCGAGGGCATCAGCGTGTTTTCGCTGGCGGACGCGCGGCTGGCGGCCGAGCAGTTGCTCGAGCACGGTCCGATCCGCCTGAAGCCGATTCATGCCTGCGCCGGACGTGGCCAAGAGGTGATCCGCAACCTCGACTTCTTCAGAAAGATCCTCACCCGTCCCGATACCGACGCGTTGTTCGCCGCCGGGGTGGTGCTGGAACAGGAGCTGAAAAACGTCGTGACCCACAGCGTGGGCCAGAGCTTCATCGGCGACAGGGTCCTGAGCTATTGCGGCCAGCAGCACCTGACCGAGGACGGGCAGGGCGAGAAGGTCTATGGCGGTTCGGACTTGCTGGTGGTGCAGGGCTACTACGACGACCTGCTCAAATTACCGCTGGCCGATGACGTACGTCTGGCGATTGAGCAGGCGCAGGTGTTCGACAGCGCGGCGGACGAGTCCTACCCCGGGTTCTATGCCTCACGCCGCAACTACGATATTGCCCAGGGGCTGGACGCCCATGGCCAGAAGCGTAGCGGCGTACTCGAGCAGTCCTGGCGCGTGGGCGGTGCCAGCAGTGCGGAGGTGGCGGCCTTGCAGAGCTTCGTCAATCACCCGGCGGTGGACGCGGTCTGCGTGTCGGCGGTGGAAACCTACAGTGACCGCCCCTTGCCCGCAGGCGCCATCGAGGTCTATCGCGGCCCGGCAGCAAACAGTGAATGCCTGCTCAAGTACGTAACGGTCAAACCCTATGACGGCCAAAAGTGAAACCATTGACATCGAGATCGACGGCGAATGCATGAGCGCGACCTTCCTCACCCCCAAATCCAGGGTGCCTGGCGTGTTGTTCGTGCATGGCTGGGGCGGTAGCCAGGAGCGGGACCTGGAGCGGGCCAAGGGCATCGCCGGCCTTGGCTGCGTGTGCCTGACCTTCGACCTGCGCGGGCACACCGGTGGCACGGGCATTCCCCTGTCCCGTGTCACCCGTGAAGACAACCTCAGGGATTTGCTGGCGGCCTATGACCGCTTGCTCGCACACCCGGCCATCGATACCTCGGCGGTGGCGGTGGTGGGGACCAGTTATGGCGGCTACCTGGCGGCCATCCTCAGCACGTTGCGTCCGGTGCGTTGGCTGGCGTTGCGAGTCCCGGCGCTGTACCGCGACGAGCGGTGGGACGCCCCCAAGCGCGACCTCGACAAACAGGATCTGCTGGATTACCGCAGCCGACTGGTGCCCGCCGACAGCAATCGAGCGTTGCATGCCTGCTCGCAATTTACCGGCGATGTGCTGCTGGTGGAGTCGCAAAGTGATGAGCATGTGCCTCACGCGACGTTGATGAGTTATCGCACGGCGTTTCAGCATACCCATTCCATGACTCACCGGATCATCGATGGCGCCGATCACGCCCTGAGCGAGCCGGTGGGGCAGCAGGCCTATACGTCGATCCTGGTCGGCTGGATCACTGAAATGGTGGTGGGTGAGCGTCTGAGCATTATTCAGTCGAGCTGAAGGCTGAACTGTTTGCAGCGAGGAGGGTGATCGGGTTCAGTCAGGTTTTTTCGCGATGCGCAGCGCCCTGGCCCGGGCTTCGATCAGCAGGTACATGGCCACGGCGATTAGCAGTGGCAGGATAAAATAGATCGCCCGATAAGCAATCAGCCCGGCAATCAGGCTGCCGCGCGAGGCCTGGTGTTGCAGCAGCGCGACGAACACCGCCTCAAGCACGCCGAGCCCGGCGGGAATGTGGGTAATGACCCCGGCGATGGCGCTGATCAGCAAGACCCCGAGTACCAACGGGTAGTCGAGCTTGCCGGGCAACAGGGTGAAGATCACTGCCGCCATCAACGACCAGTTCAGCGCACCCAATGCCAGTTGCAGTAATGCCATGCGCGCAGAGGGCAGGTTGATTTCCACACCGCGAACCACCCACCCGCGACGCCCGGAAAACCGACAGGCTGCCAGATACCCCGTACTCACCAACAGCAACAGGACTCCTACGGCTTGCAGCGCGGCGCTGCTGAGTGTCCAGCCCGGCGGCATGCGCACCAGGCCGCTGCTGAAGATCGCACCGGCCACGGCCATGTAGCCAAGCCAGTTTGTGGTCAGGCTCAATCCCAGGATTCTGGCGATATTGCCTTTGCTCACGCCCAGCCGCGAATACAAGCGATAGCGCATGGCGACGCCCCCGACCCAGGCGCTGAGGTTGAGGTTGAAGGCGTAGCTGATGACGCCCACGGGCAGGACTTGCCGCCAGCTCAGGCGTTGGCGGATGTAGGTGCGGCCGATCAGGTCGAAGCAGGCGTAGGTCAGGAAGCTCAGCACAGTGAACATCGAGGCGATGATCAGCGTGCGCACTTTGAACGCGGCCAGGGTGTCGAACACTTCGTTCCAGTCGATGCGTTGGGCGAGCAGTGTGAACAGCACGATCAGCAGTAAAAAGAACAGCGCGGTGAGGGGGTTCTTCACGCGATGCCAGCGCGAGTGCCACTGTCCGGCATGGGACTCAGGGCGGTTCATGGGGTTCACCGGCGGGCTGGGTGGGCGCTGTGAATGGCTGCAGGCGGGCTTTGTGCGCCGGTAGCCAGCCGGCCCAGGCAGGAAAATGGCGCAGGCAGTGAAAGACCAGGAAGCCGATGGTCATGCGCCACAGCAACCCGCGGGGTGACGGGTTGACGGGCATGACGGTGCAATGCTCGTGGCTCAGTTGATCCAGGCGCTCGAACAGTTCGCGATTAAACGCCCGGTCGCGAATCAGCACATTGGCTTCAAGGTTCAGCGACAGGCTCAAGGGGTCGAGGTTGCTGGAGCCGACGGTGCTCCAGTCTTCGTCCACCAGGGCCACTTTGCCGTGCAGCGGGCGGTCGCAGTATTCGTAGATCGCCACCCCGGATTTTTGCAGGTAGTCATAGGTCAGGCGCGCCGCGAGTTTGGCCACCCGCATGTCTGGCTGGCCTTGCAGAATCAGGCGCACCTCGACACCACGGCGGGCGGCGTTGCGAATCTCGCGCAGCAGGTGATAGCCCGGAAAGAAGTAGGCGTTGGCGATCAGCACACGGCGCTGGGCACTGCGTAGCGCCTGCAAGTACGCGTCTTCGATGTCCCGCGGGTGATCGCGGTTATCGCGGTAAACCAATCGCACCTGGCCACCGTGATCGTTGAGCGCCAATTCCGTACGCTGGCGCTTGCGGCGCCGCCAGCCATAGCGGGCCCTGGCACGGCGCCCGTTTTGCACCAGCACAAAGTGATGGATATCCACCACCGCCGGTCCTTCGATCAGGACGGCGTAATCCTGTTTGGCTTCGGGGCCGAAGTCGGCCAGGTGATCGGCGCTGAAGTTGATCCCGCCGATAAACGCGATGGCGCCATCCACCACCACGATCTTGCGGTGCAGGCGACGGAACCAGTTGGTGCGAATGCCCAGGCGTCGCGGTGCCGGGTCGAACAGTTGCAACTGAACCCCGGCATCGCACATCGCCAGCAGGAATTCACTGGCCACTTCACCGCAGCCAAAGCCGTCCAGGCTGACGGTGACCCGCACACCCCGCTGCGCGGCCTCGATCAGAATCTGCTGCAATTCGTTGCCGACTTTGTCCTCGAACAGGATGAAGGTCTCCAGCAGGATTTCGTGCTTGGCCTGACGCAATGCCTCGAACACCTTGGGGAAGTAGGCCTCGCCGTTTTCCAGCAATTCGACGCGGTTACTGCCGTGCCAGCCATAATCGAGGTCACACAGAGCAGGGTCGCTGAGGGCCGGGCCCGGTGTCCCGGTGGTGGGCCTGAGCCCTGTTTTTTCCAGGGGGGCGCTGCTCATGGCTCGATCTCCACCGACAGCGGGACGTGATCGGAAAGGTGTGACCAGGGGCGCGCGGCCAGTACCTGCGGGCGATGAGCCTTGAGATTGCGCACGTAGATGCGGTCCAGGCGCAGCATTGGCAGCCGTGCCGGGAAACTGCGCGCCGGTTTGCCGTGGTGTTCGGCAAACACTTCGCGCAGTCCCCAGGGTTTGAGCAGGGTGTCGGCGCGCTGGCGCCAATCGTTGAAGTCGCCGGCGACAATCACTTTCGCCTCCGCCGGCAAGCCGTCCAGACGCTGGATCAGCAGTGCGAGCTGTTGAGTCCGATGGCTTTCACGCAGGCCCAGGTGCACACAGATGGCATGCACGTACTGGCTGTCACCCGGCAGGCACAGCACGCAATGCAGCAGGCCTCGGCCCTCGTGGCCACTGATGGATATGTCGAGGTTGTCATGGCCAATGATCTGGAATTTCGACAGCAGGGCGTTGCCGTGGTCACCTTCCGGATACACCGCGTTACGCCCGTAGGCAAACTGCGGCCACAGGCTGTCGGCCAGGAACTCGTACTGGGGCATGCTCGGCCAGCGGCTGTAGCGCCGGGAATGGAGCTCGTGGGTGCCATGGACCTCCTGCAAAAACACCACGTCGGCGGACACACTGTGCACCGCGTCGCGCAATTCAGGCAGGATGAAGCGCCGGTTCAGTGCGGCGAAGCCCTTGTGGGTATTGACCGTCAGCACAGTGAAACGGCGCACGCTGGCGGGGCGTTCGATCAGTCCGTCCGGTTGACACGCGTACTCACCGTTTCCACAGTCAAACGCCGCCATGTGTCCTCCCGCCGAATAGTCTTCGAGCTGCCCCTGTTTGTTGATGACCGCCGGGTCATCAAGAAAGTTTCGATGGGGCTACGGACGGTATAGGGAGGGAAATGCGCGGGTGTCAGAGCGCCGATGGGCATCTACGCTTGTAGCAACCGCTCAAGGCTGCGATCTTCTGTGTTCACCACTCATCGTCAATAGGAGCGCCGCGTTTTGGCTCATCTCAAGACTGCGATCTGGCTCGCGTTACTGCTGTGCATCGCCAGCCCCCAATGGTCGGAGGCGGCACTGCCCGGGCTGGCGGCCGTGAAGGGGACCGCGACAACCGCGGCACCCGAACCGATCGTGCAGGGCGGTCTGCTCGGGGCAATCAGTAACAGCATCGATGACGCACAGGAAAAACTCGATCTCAATGAGCACCTGGTCGAAGCCTGGCGCGAGCGGGCGGACCGGGCAGTCGATGAGGTGGACCAGTTGGTCAACGAGCCGTCGCCTCGTTCGAGCTGGCGCGTGACTGGCGACTTCGTGTTGTTGACCTGTGTGTGGATCGGTCTTTTTGCGCTGCTGCGACTGCTGGGGGGCATGCTGGCCAAGCGCCTTGCAACGTCACGCATATTGCGTGCCCGCGAACGCGGCCGGGCGTTGCTCGACTACTTGCTGGGCTACACCTTGCCGGCCGCGGTCAGCCTGCCCGTGACGCTCTATATCAGCCTGCTTCTGCAAGCCTCGGCCGGTCGGGCGCTGGCACTGTGCCTGGCCTACGCCACCAGTGCCGGCCTGTTCGCGGCTTCGCTGCTGTTGTCGCTGGTGGTGCTGTTCAACGTCGGGCACAAACGGAGTGCGGTGCGGATCGTTCGCCAGCACTGCCCAAGACCGTTGTTCCTGATGGGGTTTCTGGTTGCCCTCAGCGACGCCTTGACCAGCCCGCAGATCGCCCACCGCCTGGGCGACAACCTCACCAGCAGTATCGCGGTGTTTACCGGGGTGTCGGCGTCGATCATTTTCGGCCTGCTGGTGATTCGCTTGCGCCGGCCAGTCGGCCAGATGATCCGGATTCTGCCACTGGCCCAGCGGACCAGTCAGCCGGCATTGCGCGAGACATTGCGGGTCTTTTCCGGCGTCTGGTACTGGCCGATTCTGTTGATGGTGCTGGTCTCGGTGATCAACCTGATCGGCATTGGCGACGACAACCAGAAGGTGCTGCGCTGCGCGTTGTTCACCACCATCCTGCTGATTGCCACCGTGTTCATCAGCACCATGCTGCAACACATGTTCAAGTCCTCCGGTGCGCTGGCGGCGCAGCGCAGCAGTGCCTATAAAGAGCGTTTTCTCACTCTGTCCCACGCCTTGCTGCGGATCCTCATGGCGATTGCCTTCATCGACATCCTGGGGCGGATCTGGGGTGTGTCGTTGTTCGAGTTCGCGGTCAGCAATGCCGTTGGCCGGGCGATCAGCGACTCCCTGAGCCGCATCGGCTTGATCTTCCTGATCACCTGGCTGGTGTGGGTAGTGCTGGACACGGCCATCCATGAGGCGCTCAAGCCCCCGGTCAACAAGCGCAATGCCCGCCAGCCCAGCACCCGGATCAAAACCATCCTGCCGCTGCTGCGCAACGCGATCAAAATCATCCTGGTGGTGATCTGCGCGATCACCACCATGGCCAACCTGGGGATCAACGTCGCTCCCTTCCTGGCGGGTGCCGGGGTGGTGGGGCTGGCAATTGGTTTCGGCTCGCAGCAGTTGGTGCAGGACGTGATCACCGGGTTGTTCATCATCGTCGAAGACACCCTGTCGATTGGCGATTGGGTGGTGCTCGACTCGGGCCATGCCGGCACGGTGGAAGGGTTGACCATCCGCACTCTGCGTCTGCGTGACGGCAAGGGGTTCGTGCACTCGGTACCATTCGGGCAGATCAAGGCCGTCACCAACCAGTCGCGGCAGTTCGCCTTTGCGTATTTCTCGGTGCAATTCACCTATGACACCGACGTCGACAAGGCCATCTTGTTGATCCGCGAGGCGGGCCGCTCGATCAGCGAAGACCCGTTCCTCAAGTACAACCTGCAGGGGCCGCTGGAGGTCTTCGGTGTCGACAAGATGGACCTCAACGGCATTGTCCTGACGGCGCAGTTCCGTACCGTATCGGGTGGGCAGTATGCGGTGAACAGGGCGTTCAACCTGCGCTTGAAAAAGCTTGTGGATAACAGTCCGTGGGTGCATTTCGCGCAAACTTATCCACAGCAGGTGCTGTTGCATGAGCGACACTTGGACAAACCCGAGGACAAGCATGACGAAGACGCTGGCGCCAAGGACAGTCCGGGGGTGGTGCTGCCTCAGCCGACACGCAACCTGTAACCCCCTTTGCCTCAACACATTCATTGGCCAGAGGGTGGGCGTGTAACGGGGCGATCTACACTTTACGGGTGACGGTTGCGCTTTAAACCCGCAAAATGCAAGGATTCTGGCAATTCTCAACGACAACGCCCGTGGGTGCTGTCGACACAACCATCGTTCCAAACAGACTGGGCCTGCTGACTCTATGCGAATGCGCCTTATGTTACTGGGTGGCGGAAATGCCCTTGGGCAGGCGCTGATTCGCCTCGGTGCGGAGGAAGACATCGGTTTCCTCGCGCCCCGTCCACCCCAAGACGGCTGGGACGCCGCGAGCCTGACACAACTGCTCGACGACACGCGCCCTGACGCGCTGATCAACCTCGCCTACTACTTCGACTGGTTCCAGGCCGAAACCGTGGCCGAGGCGCGCCTGGCGGCACAGGAAAGAGCGGTCGAACGGCTGGCCGAACTGTGCCAGCACCACAACATCGTGTTGCTACAGCCCTCCAGCTATCGCGTATTCGATGGCTCGAGGGCAACGGCCTACAGCGAAAAAGACGAGCCCGTCCCTCTGGGGCTGCGTGGCCAGGCCTTGTGGCGTATCGAGCAAAGCGTGCGCGCCACTTGCCCGCAACACGTGATGTTACGCTTTGGCTGGTTGCTCGATGACAGTATCGAGGGCTCCCTTGGGCGTTTCCTGGCGCGTGCCGAACTGACCGAAGAGTTGCTGTTGGCTGATGACCGGCGTGGCAACCCGACACCGGTGGATGACGCCGCGCGGGTGATCATTTCGGTGCTCAAGCAACTCGATTGCGCGGCGCCGCTGTGGGGCACTTACCACTACGCCGGGCACGAGGCGACCACGCCGTTGGCGCTGGGCCAGGCGATCCTCGCCGAAGCCCGCAACCTGCACCCGCTGGCCATCGAAGCACCGACCGCCCAGGCTCACGCCGCGCGCCCGGATGCCGCCGAAGAACCGCAGCACGCGGTTCTGGCCTGCAAGAAAATTCTGCACACCTTCGGGATCAAGCCTCGCGCCTGGCGCGCAGCCCTCCCGGCCTTACTGGATAGGTTTTATCGTCATGGTTGATAGTCCTGTTTTGATCACCGGCGGCGCCGGTTTCATTGGTTCGCACCTCACCGATGCCTTGCTCGCCAAGGGCTATTCGGTGCGTATCCTCGATGACCTGTCCACCGGCAAGCGCAGCAACCTGGCGCTGGATAACCCACGGGTCGAGCTCATCGAAGGCGATGTGGCTGACGCCGCGCTGGTGGCCAGGGCGATGGTCGGTTGCCGTGCGGTGGTGCACCTGGCCGCCGTGGCCTCGGTGCAGGCGTCGGTGGACGATCCGGTGCGTACGCACCAGAGCAACTTCATCGGCACCTTGAACGTCTGTGAAGCCATGCGTCAGGCGAGCGTCAAGCGCGTGCTGTTCGCCTCGAGCGCGGCGGTCTATGGCAACAACGGTGAAGGTGAGTCGATCGACGAAGACACTGCCAAGGCACCGCTCACGCCCTACGCTTCGGATAAGCTGGCGAGTGAGTATTACCTCGACTTCTACCGTCGTCAGCACGGGCTGGAACCGGCCATTTTCCGTTTCTTCAACATCTTTGGCCCGCGCCAGGACCCCTCGTCGCCGTACTCCGGGGTGATCAGCATTTTCAGCGAGCGTGCGCAAAAAGGCCTGCCGATCACCGTGTTCGGTGATGGTGAGCAGACGCGCGATTTCGTCTATGTCGAAGACCTGGTGGACGTGCTGGTGCAGGCCATCGAGGCGCCGGCACTGGAAGTGGGTGCGGTCAATGTCGGCTGGAACCAGGCGACGACCCTCAAGCAAATGCTCCAGGCCTTGAAAGAGGTGGTCGGTGAGTTGCCACCGATCACCTATGCACCGGCCCGCGCCGGTGACATCCGTCATTCCCGTGCCAATAACCAGCGGCTGTTGCAGCGTTTCAGCTCCCCCGAGCAGACGCCGATGAGTGTCGGGCTGGCCCGGTTGTTGGGGCGCTGAGGGCGGTTCAACGGACAAAAGAAGGCGCCCCTCGGGGCGCCTTCTTTGTGTGTCGCAGATCGCTTTTTGTGGTGAGGTGTCCGGCTTAGAACTTGTAGCCAAGGCCCACCATGTAGACCCATGGGTCCACATCGATATCCACCTTGGCACGGGTGCCCGCGGCGAGAGCGTCGTTGTTCACGTAGCCGGTGGTATCGATGTCGATGTAGCGTACCTGGCCGTTGATCATGATGCGGTCGGTCAGCATGTAGTCGGCACCGACCTGCCATGCCAGGCCCCAGGAGCTGTCCGCGCGGAAGTTGTCGAAACCTTTGGCGCTGGCCTCGCTGCCCACGTGTTCGTCGTAGACCCAGGTGTAGTTGATGCCGGCACCCACATAAGGTTGGAAGACCGACTTGTGGTCCAGTGGGTAGTACACCAGGCTCAGGGTGGGTGGCAGTTGCTTGATGGTGCCGAGTTTGCCGTTGACTGCTCCAAGCGCGGTGTTCTTGAGCTTGACGTCATGCTCGAACGGGGTGGCTGCCAGCAGTTCGATCGCCAGGTTATTGGTGATCATGTACGCGAAGTTCAGACCCAGCTGAGTGTCGCTGCTCAAGGTTGCCTTGCCACCCAAGTCGGCACCCGCCAGCGGGCCTTGATCGACCTTGACGCTGGAACTGTCAGCGTCCGGGTTCACGGTGATGGCACCGGCGCGCAGGATGATGTCGCCGGCTTCAAAGGCCTGGGCGAACGGGGTTGCAAGCGCGAATGCAAGGAGGGAAGCGCTAAGCAATGACTTGTGCATGGGGGCTCCAAGGGACAATTTAAATTCTATGTCCCATTTTATGGAGCGCTCCAGCAGGGGTTTTGACACAGCTCAATGAAAGCGTGATGGCGCATTAAGATCGTTGCAACTGCACGCGGTCATTGTAGACGCTGGTTTGAGCGCGGGTGTCAGGTCAGGCCATAAGCATCTACCGGACTCACTCCGGCAATTCGTACAGGTAAATCTTGTCCGCTTCCATCTGATACCCGGCATCCGCCAACTCGCTGGTGGATGCCTTGACCTGCATCGCGCCTTCAATCCAGTACGGCTGGTACAACTCTTCGAGCTTCACGCCGACTTCGCTTCTGACATGAACGATCTGGTTCGACGGCGGTGGTGGAACATGGATGCAGGCGCCGAAGTAGGGCACCAACAGAAACTCGGTGGTGCGGCCTGCCTCGCTGACCTCCAGTGGCACGATGTACCCCGGCAGCCGGATGTGCTGACCGTCCAGGCTTTGCACCACCGGGGCATTGGGCATGTCCTGCCTGGCGGCTGGCGCCGACTCGGCCGACAGCGCCTCGCTGATCTGCGACAGGTCGTGCAGCGGTTTCATGTTCGGCACTTCGACCGGCGCGTCCGGCGGGATCATTTGCGACCAGGTCAGGTCCTTGGGCTCGGCCGCCCACAGCGGCAGCGCGACCAGCATCAACAGCGCAAGCAAGGCGCGGGGCATCTTCAACATCCTCATAAACGGATCGACAGGCCATCGGCCAGGGATTGGCGATAGGCGCGCCAGGCCGGCACGCTGCCCATCAGCAGGGCGGCGAGCAGGATGCCACCGAGCAACGTCCATTCATACTCGCTTGGCCAGGCCAGCGGCAGGTACAAGCCGTAGTTGGACTGGACATACCCCTGGGCCACGGCGATCCCCAGGTACAGCAGGCCCAGCCCCGCGACCACCCCGGACACGGCCAGGGCAAAGGCTTCCAGCACCAGTAATGTCGCGATATGCCAGGGCCGGGCACCGACCGAACGCAGGATCGCCATTTCCCGGCGGCGCTCGTTGAGGCTGGTGAGAATTGCCGTGAGCATGCCGATCAATCCGGTCAGCACCACGAACAGCGATACCACGAACAGGGCTTTCTCGGCGGTGCCCATCAGGCTCCAGAGTTCCTGTAAGGCCACGCCCGGGAGGATCGCCTGCATCGGCTCACCACGGAATTCGTTGATCTCGCGTTGCAGGGCGAACGTCGCGATCTTGTTGTTCAGGCCGAGCATGAACGCGGTGATGGCTTGCGGCGTGAGGTCCATGTTGCGCGCCTGGTCGGTGCTGACACGACCATCGCCCCGGGCCGGTACGCCGTTGTGCCAGTCGACATGGATTGCTTCCATGCCTCCTAGGCTGATGTGCAGGGTGCGATCGACCGGCGTACCGGTGCGTTTCAGGATACCGACCACGGTGAAGGGCTTGTCGTCGTGCTTGACCAGGCTGATCGCCGCCACACCGTGAGCCAGTACCAGTTTTTCACCGAGTGTGTAGTGCAGCGCCTCAGCCACTTCGGCACCCAGCACCACTTCGAACGGGTCCGTGGCAAAGGCCCGGCCGCTGGCCAGTTGCAGGTTTTGCTGGCGCCCGTATTGATAGTGCTGGAAGTAGGCGTCGGTAGTGCCCATCACCCGGTAGCCGCGATGGGAGTCTCCCAGGGACATCGGGATCGCCCATTTCACTTTCGGGTTATTGGCAAAGTGCTCGAAGCTGTCCCAGCGGATGTTGTTGGTGGCGTTGCCGATGCGAAACACCGAGTACAGCAGCAGGTTCACCGAGCCGGAGCGTGCGCCGACAATCAGGTCGGTGCCGCTGATGGTACTGGCAAAGCTGGCGCGGGCTTCGGTGCGCACACGCTCCACGGCCAACAGCAGGCACACGGACAGGGCGATGGCGAGTGCCGTGAGGATTGCGGTGAAGCGGCGGTTAGCCAGGCTGGCCATGGCCAGACGAAACAAATACATCTCAGACCTCTGCGGGCGTGGTGGCGCGGTTGAGTTCGGCCAGCGACAGGTGGCGATCGAACAGCGGTGCCAGGCTCTGGTCGTGGCTGACAAACAACAGGCTGGAGCCGGCCTCGCGACACTCGGCAAACAGCAGGCGGATGAAGGCTTCGCGAGCGTCGTAGTCGAGGGCCGAGGTCGGTTCGTCGGCGATCACCAGTTCCGGTTGACCGATCAGCGCGCGGGCCGCGGCGACCCGTTGTTGCTGGCCGATGGACAGTGAGTCGGCGCGACGGCTGAGGATGTTTTCGTCCTTGAGGCCCAGGTGCGCCAGCAAGGTCGCGGCGGCGCTGTCGACACTGCCATGGCGCTGGATCGCGCGGCGGGCGCGCAGTGTGGAAAAGTGGCACGGCAGCTCGACGTTCTCGCGTACAGACAGAAACGGCAGCAGGTTGAACTGCTGGAAGATGTAGCCGGTATGGTCGACCCGAAAGCGATCGCGGGCACCGGCCGAAAGTTCGGTCAGCTCCTGGCCAAGCAGGCGCAGGCTGCCGCGATCGGGTTTCTGCACGCCGCCGAGCAAGCCCAGCAGGGTGGTTTTGCCACTGCCGCTGGGGCCCTTGAGGAACAGCGTTTCGCCGGGTTCCAGGCGAAACGCCGGGATGTCCAGCAAGGGCGGGTGACCGGGCCAGCTGAAACCCAGGTCCGACAGTTCGATGAGTGCTTGGGTCATGTGGAGCCGGTCCGGTTGGAGGTGAGCCCTGTGGGAGTGGGCGGCACTCAGAATTTCAGCGCAGTGGCGTTGGCGGTGACTTCAGCCCCTTGCTGGGCGCTCGGGCTGATGAGTTGTACCTGAATTTTCCGGGTGGCGGGGAAGGTCTTGAATACATTCGCCAGATCCAGTGTCTTCAGTGCGCCCGGGGCGGCGCAGGTGAACTGGTAATGCGCGTGGATTTCGCTGTGATCAGGGTGATGTTCTTTAGACGCAGCCCCTTTGCCATCGGTGGCGTGGTCATCGTCGTCGTGCTCATCGGCGTGGGGCGTGTCACCGAACAGCGGGCTTTCCAGTGCCTGCTGGCTGACCACGCAACGGGCGGCCTCGGGCAGGCTGAACAGGGCCAGCGGTTGCTCAAGCCGGGCGCGGACCGCCGCGACCTTGGCCTTGTCTTCTGCGCTGCTGGCCGCATGCTCGAAGCCCACCAGGTTCATCGCCGGGCTTTCCAGTTCCAGCTCCAGGGTCTGGCCATCGAGGACCGCGTTCAAGCGCCCGACGCCATGTTCGTGAGCGCCGAGGCTGGCATGTTCATGGTCGTGATCGTGAACCTCGGCCGCCTGAGCGACAGCCAGCGGCAGCAGAGCAAACGGCAAAGCGAGGAGCAGGCGGCGCATGGGGAGTCTCCGGAAGATGAATATTTTGTTATGTGATCTTATAACAATATTGGCGAGAGTTTGACGGCATGCTTGGCGTTGCGCAAGACGCGTGGGAGCATGTTTCTCATAAACAGGAGGAAAGCCCAATGTTGCGCATACGGGGAAGCATCGGCGACTGGCCGGTGGATTTGACGCTGGAACTCGATGACAGCGATTGGGCGAAACTGGGCGCACAGCTGCAGGTCAGCCGAACCGATGGCGTCGGGCCGGTGGCCGGTACGCCGGTCAAGCCGGTGAATCAGGACGATTCGTTGTGGCAGCTTGCCAGGGAGTTGCTGCGCACGTCAGGGCAACTGACGGGGCCGGATCTGCTTGAGCAACTGGAGGGTTTGACCGGCAGCGCGGTGGCCGGCAAACGCTTGCTGGTGCGTTTGCGCCACAGTGCCGAGGTCAAGGTGCTGAGCGGCGGGGATACGCCGCTCTATCGTTGGATCGGTCAGGCTTAATACAGTGCGGCGAACAACTTGCGGCGGTAGGTGGTCACCAGCGGGTGATCGTTGCCCAGCAGTTCGAACACTTGCAACAAGGTCTTGTGCGGCAAACCTTCGCTGTAGCTGCGATTGCGGATAAACAGCTTGAGCAGGGAGTCCAGTGCCGGGTCGTATTGCTGGCGGGCCAGTTGCTGGATCGCCAGTTGGTAGATCGCCTCATCGTCCTGCGGATTTTGCGCCAGGCGCGATTTCAGGTCGGCGACATCCGGCAGGTCCGCGGTCTGGCCGAGGAACTGGATTTGCGCCTTGGCGCCTGCCAGCGCGGCTTTATGCTCATCGGTCTTGACGGCATCCAGCACGATCCGGGCTTCGCCAAGCTCACCGCGCTCTGTCAGGCAGCGGGCATAGAGAATCAGGGCGAGAGCGTTACTGTTGTCTTCCGTCAGCAGCCCTTTGAGCGTGGCTTCAGCCTCGGCGAAACGACCTTCATCGAACAGCGCCTGAGCCTGTTCGAGCGGGGCGGCGGCGGGCGGTGGTGGCATCTGCACATGGGGCTCGAGCAGGGCGCGCACCGCGGATTCAGGTTGCGCACCGGCAAAACCATCCACCGGCTGACCATCCTTGAACAACACCACGGTCGGCAGGCTGCGAATGCCGAAGCGGGCAACGATATCTTGCTCGACGTCGCAATTGACCTTGGCCAGCAGCAACTCGCCCTGATAGCTCTCGGCGATGGTTTGCAGCATCGGCATCAGCGCTTTGCAGGGCGCACACCATTCGGCCCAGAAATCCACCAGCACCGGCTTGTGGAACGAGTTCTCGATCACCGACTGGTCGAAATCGGCGGTAGTGGCGTCGAAGATGTACGGCGTTTCCTGACTCATGGGGTCTCTCGAAAAACGTGGATGAGACAACTATACGGCTTGGCGGGGGCTGGCTGATAGCGGGAGCGCTGATCATTCCCACGTCCCCGCGTGGGAACACCGCGCGGAGCGGTCCGCGTCCCTTTCAACGGCGAGTGGCGTGGTACAGGCTCACATGCCGAAACTCTTCGGGCTCGGCCAGATCCGGCAAGGTCATGGCTTCAAGCATCTCAAGCCGTTGATACAGGGGATGACGAAAGTCCCGAACCCGCGAATCCGCCACCAGGGCTTCACGGCCACGGCTGAGAAACTCATCGAGCAGCGGCAGGTTGGCGCGGTCATACAAGACGTCGGCCACCAGGATCAGATCAAAGCGATCAGCCTCGGCGAAGAAGTCCGTCGAGTAGCCGAGTTCGACCTCATTGAGTTCGGCATTCGCCCGGCAAGCGGCAATCGCCAGCGGATCCAGGTCGCAGGCCACCACTTCCAGGGCTCCGGCCTTGACGGCAGCAATCCCGGCAATCCCGGAGCCGGCTCCAAAATCCAGTACGCGCTTGCCGGCGACCCACTGCGGACGCTCGGCCAGGTAACGGGCCATCGCCAGGCCGCTGGCCCAGCAGAAGCTCCAGTACGGCGGCTCATGCAGGATGCGCCGGGTTTCTTCCGGGCTGAAGGCGCGATCCATGTTGTCGCCATCGATCAGCCAGAGCTTCAGTTCGGTGGCGGGCAGCGGGCAGGGCACCAGCCGCGCGTCGCCGAGCAGTTCACTTAATGCCCGTTGCAGGTCGAGCGGTGCATTCATGGCGCTTTGACGAGCTGCAACTGGCCCAGTGCCTGGGTGGTCGGTTGAAAGATGCGTTGCGCTGGCAGATGCAGGATCAACTGCCCGGACTGGCTGGCGCGACCACGCAATTCGACACGCGCACCGGCGGGAAAGACGTCCGGGTTGAAGCGCAGATGAAACGGCAGCGCCTGGCTGGTACCGATCAGGTTGGCACTGGCGAGCAATTGCTGGGGGCGTGAGCGCTCGTCGATCACCAACAGCGCCAGTTCAACCTCGGCACCGGCCGGAACGCCCAGCAAGGCGCCGCTCAGTTCGCGTTGATACGCGGGCAGGGGACCCTGGTCGGCCGAAGCCCTGGCCTTCTTCTCGGCCATCTGTGGCGCGGGGCCGGGAGCAGGCTCGGAAGGTTTTGGCGCATCACTGCTACAGGCCGCCAGCAGGCTGACGAAACTGAGTAAAACAAGCGGACGTAGCGGCATTTGCGGCTCCAGCAAGGTCAAATCCGTGGTTCAGGTAATATAGTCCGTCTGTATACCGTAAACCCTATGGCTTGTCTTGCCACCGGGATGCGCTACCATGGCCCTCCCTTTTTTTGTTGCCTGCCACCATGCACTGTCCCTTCTGCGGTGCCAACGACACCAAGGTCATCGACTCGCGACTAGTCGCCGAGGGCGAACAGGTGCGCCGCCGGCGTGAATGCCTGGCCTGCGGCGAGCGTTTCACCACGTTCGAGACGGCTGAACTGGTGTTGCCGCGCCTGATTAAAACCGACGGCAGCCGTCAGCCGTTCGACGAAGAAAAACTGCGCGCCGGCATGCAGCGCGCCCTGGAAAAACGTCCGGTGAGCGTCGAACGCCTGGAGTCCTCGCTGGCGCACATCAAGCACAAGCTGCGGGCAACCGGTGAGCGTGAGGTCAAGTCGCTGGTAGTCGGTGAGCTGGTGATGGCCGAGCTGCAAAAGCTCGACGAAGTCGCCTACATTCGTTTCGCCTCGGTGTATCGCCGCTTCCAGGACCTCAACGAGTTCCGCGAAGAGATCGATCGCCTGGCCCGTGAGCCGGTCAAGCCATGATGATTTCTACCGAACAGGCGGTCCTTGACGCCCATTACATGGCGCGTGCCCTGGAACTGGCGCGCAACGGCCACTACACCACCCATCCCAACCCGCGGGTGGGCTGTGTGATCGTGCGTGACGGGCAGATTGTCGGCGAAGGCTGGCACGTGCGCACCGGCGAACCCCACGCCGAAGTTCATGCCTTGCGCGCTGCCGGCGAGAATGCCCGTGGTGCCACCGCCTACGTGACGTTGGAGCCCTGCAGCCATCACGGCCGCACCCCGCCGTGTGCCGATGCATTGGTCAATGCCGGGCTGGCACGGGTAGTGGCGGCCATGCAGGACCCGAACCCGGCAGTCGCCGGTCGCGGCCTGCAGCGCCTGGAACAGGCCGGTATCACCACACAAAGCGGTGTGCTTGAAGGCGAGGCGCGCAAACTCAATGAAGGTTTCCTCAAGCGCATGGAGCATGGCTTGCCCTTCGTGCGGGTCAAGCTGGCCATGAGCCTGGATGGTCGAACCGCCATGGCCAGTGGCGAAAGCCAATGGATCACCGGTCCCGCTGCCCGTTCCGCGGTGCAGCGCCTGCGAGCGCAGGCCAGTGTGGTGCTGACCGGCGCCGATACGGTGCTGGCCGATGATGCGCGGTTGACCGTGCGTGCCGATGAGCTGGGCCTGGATGCCGAGCACACCGCCCTGGCCATGAGCCGTCCACCGTTGCGTGTGCTGATCGATGGCCGCCTGCGGGTGCCGCTTGACGCACCGTTCTTCAAGGCCGGTCCGGCACTGGTCGCCACCTGTGTCGCGGTGGAAGAACAGTACGCCAATGGCCCGGAGTGCCTGATCGTGCCGGGCGACGATGGTCAGGTCGACCTGCGCAAGCTGCTGGTCGAGCTGGCGGTCCGAGGTGTCAACGAGGTGCTGGTTGAAGCCGGCCCGCGCCTGGCCGGGGCGTTTGCCCAGCAAGGTCTGGTGGACGAGTACCAGATTTTCATCGCCGGAAAGTTCCTGGGCTCTTCGGCGCGGCCTCTGCTTGACTGGCCGCTCGCGCAAATGAAGGATGCGCCGGAGCTCAAAATCACCGAAATTCGCGCGGTTGGCGATGACTGGCGGGTCACTGCCATTCCTGTGCCAGCAGCGAGCGTATAATTCCCGGCTGCGGCCAAGAAGGTTTTGTTCTCGAGGAGGGCTTCATGTTTACCGGCATCATCGAATCCATCGGCAGCATCCGTGCAATGACCCCCAAAGGCGGGGATGTGCGGGTACATGTAGAAACCGGCAAGCTCGACCTGAGCGACGTCAAACTGGGCGACAGCATCGCGGTCAACGGCGTGTGCCTGACGGCGGTTGAACTGCCTGGTAACGGCTTTGCGGCGGACGTCAGTCGCGAAACCCTCGACTGCACCGCCATGAACGACCTCAAGAGCGGCAGCCCGGTCAACCTGGAAAAAGCCCTGACCCCGACCACCCGCCTCGGTGGACACCTGGTCAGCGGTCACGTCGACGGTGTCGGCGAAGTGGTGACCCGTACCGATAACGCCCGCGCTGTGGAATTTCGCATCCGCGCGCCGAAAGAACTGGCCAAGTACATCGCCCATAAAGGCTCGATCACCGTCGACGGCACCAGCCTGACGGTGAACGCGGTCGATGGCGCCGAGTTCCTGCTGACGATCATTCCGCACACCCTGAGCGAAACCATCATGGCGTCTTACCAGCCAGGCCGCCGGGTGAATCTGGAAGTGGACTTGCTGGCCCGTTACCTGGAGCGCCTGCTGTTGGGCGACAAGGCTGCAGAGCCAACGGCTGGCAGCACCATTACCGAAAGCTTTCTGGCCCAAAACGGCTACCTCAAATCCTGAAGCTCAAATTTCGAAAGAAGGGGGGTGCCTTGTGGCGCTCAATAGCATCGAAGAACTGGTTGAAGACATCCGCCAAGGCAAGATGGTCATCCTCATGGATGACGAAGACCGCGAGAACGAAGGCGACCTGATCATGGCCGCCGAGTGCTGCCAGCCAGAACACATCAACTTCATGGCCAAGCACGCCCGTGGCCTGATCTGCATGCCGATGAGCCGCGAGCGCTGCGAGCTGCTCAAGCTGCCATTGATGGCACCGCGTAATGGTTCCGGCTTTGGCACCAAGTTCACCGTGTCCATCGAAGCGGCCACCGGCGTCACCACCGGGATCTCCGCGGCCGACCGTGCGCGTACCGTGCAAGCTGCTGCTGCCCGTGATGCCAAGGCCGAAGACATTGTCAGCCCTGGCCACATCTTCCCGCTGATGGCCCAGGCCGGCGGTACCCTGGCCCGCGCCGGCCACACCGAAGCCGCGTGCGATCTGGCGCGCATGGCCGGTTTCGAGCCGAGCGGGGTGATCTGCGAGGTGATGAACGACGACGGCACCATGTCCCGCCGCGCCGAACTGGAAGCCTTTGCGGCGGAACACAACATCAAGATCGGCACCATTGCCGACCTGATTCACTACCGGATGATCCACGAACGTACCGTTCAGCGGATTGCCGAGCAGCCACTGGACAGCGAACTGGGCCAATTCAACCTGGTGACCTATCGTGATTCGGTGGAAGGCGACGTGCACATGGCACTGACCCTGGGCACCGTTTGCGCCGAGGAACCGACCCTGGTCCGGGTGCATAACATGGACCCGCTGCGCGACTTGCTGATGGTCAAGCAACCGGGGCGCTGGAGCCTGCGCGCCGCCATGGCCGCGGTGGCCGAGGCTGGCAGCGGCGTGGTGCTGTTGCTGGGGCACCCGCTCGATGGCGATGTATTGCTGGCGCATATTCGCGAAACGGCCGACCACGCCGCCGTGAAAAAACCGACCACCTACAGCATCGTCGGGGCCGGTTCGCAGATCCTGCGTGACCTGGGCGTGCGCAAAATGCGCCTGATGAGTGCGCCAATGAAATTTAATGCGATATCCGGTTTCGACCTGGAAGTTGTAGAATACGTGCCCTCCGAATAAAGGCCGGTGTTTTTTCACCCCTTGTTCGCGGTTCAAATATCACTGAGGGGCGCGTACTGAACGCGTCCCGGCTCTTTAAGAGATTTGTCGAATGACCCTGAAGACCATCGAAGGTACCTTCATCGCCCCCAAAGGCCGCTACGCTTTGGTTGTTGGCCGCTTCAACAGCTTTGTGGTTGAAAGCCTGGTAAGCGGTGCTGTTGATGCCCTGGTTCGCCATGGCGTGAGCGAAAGCGACATCACCATCATCCGTGCCCCTGGCGCCTTCGAAATCCCGCTGGTTGCGCAGAAAGTCGCTCAGAAGGGCGAGTTCGCGGCAATCATCGCCCTGGGCGCGGTCATTCGTGGCGGTACTCCGCACTTCGAATACGTGGCGGGCGAGTGCACCAAGGGCCTGGCCCAGGTGTCCATGGAGTTCGGCGTACCGGTTGCCTTTGGCGTCCTGACCGTTGATTCCATCGAGCAAGCCATCGAACGTTCCGGCACCAAGGCGGGCAACAAAGGCGCTGAAGCTGCCTTGTCCGCCCTGGAAATGGTCAGCCTGCTGGCGCAGTTGGAGGCCAAGTGATTAGCGACGAAAGCGATCGTTTCAACCCGCGCGATCCAAAGCCTGCGGATGCTGGTAAACCATCGAAAAGCGCCAAGCGCCGCGAAGCCCGTCAGCTCGCGACTCAGGCGCTGTATCAGTGGCACATGGCCAAGCAGTCGCTGAACGAGATCGAAGCGCAGTTCCGGGTCGATAACGATTTCAGCGATGTCGATGGCGCGTACTTCCGCGAAATCCTGCACGGGGTTCCGCAGTTCAAGACCGAAATCGACACCGCGCTCAAACCTTGCCTGGACTTGACCATCGAAGAGCTGGACCCGGTCGAGCTGGCGGTTCTGCGCCTGTCCACCTGGGAGCTGCTCAAGCGCGTCGACGTGCCTTACCGCGTAGTGATCAACGAAGGCATCGAGCTGGCTAAAGTCTTTGGTTCCACCGACGGCCACAAGTTCGTCAACGGTGTCCTCGACAAACTGGCCCCGCGCCTGCGTGAAGCTGAAGTGAAGGCGTTCAAGCGCTGATTCGCGCTGCAGCTGCCATGGGCGAGTTTGAGTTGATCCGCAACTACTTCGCCGCCGCGCCTTGTGCGCAGGGCGGCGAGGGCGTTGCACTGGGGATTGGCGACGACTGCGCCTTGCTCGCTGTTCCCGCAGGGGAGCAGCTGGCCATTTCCACCGACACCCTCGTGGCCGGTGTGCATTTCGCAGATCCCTGCGACCCGTTTCTGCTCGGCCAGCGTTCGCTGGCTGTGGCGGTCAGCGACCTGGCTGCCATGGGCGCCACGCCCATTGCCTTTACCCTTGCCCTGACCTTGCCGACGGTGACCGCCGACTGGCTGGACGCCTATGCCCGTGGCTTGAACGCCATGGCGCAGAACTGCGGTGTGCGGCTGGTAGGCGGTGATACCACGCGTGGCCCGCTGAGTTTGACCATGACCGTATTCGGTCGTGTACCGGCGGGCCAGGCCCTGACCCGCAGCGGTGCCCGGGTGGGTGACTTGCTGTGCGTGGGCGGGGCGCTGGGTAATGCGGCCGGTGCTCTGCCGCTGGTGCTGGGGGAGCGCGTCGCGCCCGCCGAAGTGGCCGAGCCGTTGTTGGCGCATTATTGGTCGCCCCAGCCGCAGCTGGCGTTGGGGCAGGCGTTGCGTGGCAAGGCCACCTCGGCGCTGGATATCTCCGACGGTCTGCTCGCCGATTGCGGGCATATCGCCAAGGCGTCCGCTGTCAGTTTGCTGATCGAAAATGAAAAGCTGCCGGTGTCCGGCGCATTGCTGAGCTTTCTCGGGGAGAATGCGGCCCGCGTGGCGGCCGTCAGTGGCGGCGACGACTACGTGTTGGCGTTCACAATGCCCGCCGTCCATCTGCCGGGGCTGCTGGCCGCTGGCTGGCCCATTTATGTGGTTGGCCAGGTGGTGGCCGGGCAGGGCGTGACGCTGCTGGATGCCAATGGACAGGACATCACTCCGCAAACCCGGGGTTATCAACATTTTCAGGAGACACCGTGACAGATCATCCCAAACAGGTCCCGGCAGAGTTCGTGCCGCCTTCGGTCTGGCGTAATCCTTGGCATTTCCTGGCGTTCGGTTTCGGCTCGGGCACGTTGCCCAAAGCGCCAGGCACCTGGGGCTCGTTGGTTGCGCTGCCTTTTATCCCGCTCTGGCAGATGTTGCCCGACTGGGGCTATTGGCTGATGCTGGGCATCACCATGCTGTTCGGTTTCTGGCTGTGCGGCAAAGTCGCTGACGATTTGCGGGTACACGACCACGAAGGCATCGTCTGGGATGAGATGGTCGGGATGTGGATTACCCTGTGGCTGGTGCCGGAAGGCTGGTACTGGTTGTTGGCGGGGTTTCTGATGTTCCGCTTTTTCGACATTCTCAAGCCGTGGCCGATTCGCTGGATCGACCGCCATGTACACGGCGGTGTCGGGATCATGCTTGACGACGTGTTGGCGGGGGTGTTTGCCTGGTTGGGCATGCAGGGCCTGGTCTGGTATTTCGCCTAGCAGGTTGAGGAGCTCAGGATGGTCGTTCGTTGGCTGTGGGGTGGGGTGCTTGCACTGTTCTGTGCGCTTGCCGGTGCGGTAGACGCGCCGGCGGTGATTCATCTGGCCAGTGAAGACTGGGAAGACTATTCCGCGGCCGATGGCCGTGGCCTGGCCTGGGACGTGCTGCGCCAGGTCTTCGAACCGGCTGGCGTGAAGCTGGACATTCGCACCGAACCCTACACCCGCTCCGTGGGCCTGGCCCGACGGGGCGAGGTGGATGCTTGTGTCGGTTCCTATCGTGATGAGGCCCGGGACCTGCATTATCCCCGCTGGAACTTCGATAACGATCACATCTACGCCCTGGGCCTGGCCAGCAGCCCGGTACCGACCCCGCAAACGCTGGGTAACTATCGGCTGGCATGGGTTCGCGGCTATGGCTATGAGTCCTACCTGCCCAATGTACACAGCTATAACGAAGTCATTCGTCGTACCGGGATTTTGTCGATGCTGATCCAGCACCGTGCCGACTATTACATCGACGGGCTGACCGAAATCGATTACGTCGTCAGCCAGGCCGAGGATCCCTCGCAGTTTCGTCGCACGCACATCGCGGAACTACCGCTGTACCTGTGCTTTGCCAGGACGCCCAGGGCTGAACAGTTGATGGCGCTGTTCGACCAGCGCATGGAGCTGCTGGTGAAGAATGGCGAGTTGAAACCGATTTTCGAGCGCTGGAAACAGCCTTATCCATTTGAGTTGGACTGACCACGGTTTTTTAGTGGGCGATAAGCCCATTGTGGGAGGTAATGATCAAACTATTTGATCCTTATAGACAATAATTCAGCATAAGCGTGGTATGGAGCCTTACTGTTACAATGCCGCCTCTGCGAATCTCCAGTACACAGATCAGGAGCACACCGGTGCCTGTCGTTTTTGTCGCCGCTTCCAAGCTGCCCACACCTTTTGCGCAATTCACCATGCATGGCTTTCTCGATGAGGCCACTGGCCGCGAGCACGTTGTGCTGAGCCTGGGTGAGGTTGCCGACGGTGCTCCGGTGCTCGGCCGGTTGCACTCCGAATGCCTGACGGGCGATGCCCTGTTCAGCCAGCGTTGCGACTGCGGCTCGCAACTTGAAGCTGCGTTGCGGGCCATCGCTCACGAAGGCCGTGGCGTGCTGCTCTACCTGCGTCAGGAAGGGCGGGGCATTGGCCTGCTGAACAAGATACGTGCCTATGAGCTGCAGGACGGTGGCGCCGATACGGTTGAAGCCAACGAGCGCCTGGGCTTTGCCGCGGATCAGCGCGATTACGCCATATGCCTGCCGATGCTGGAGCACCTGGGGGTGAAGTCCCTGCGCCTGATGACCAACAACCCACGCAAGGTCAAGGCATTGACCGACATGGGCATCGTGGTTGCCGAGCGCGTACCGCTGCACACCGGGCACAACCCGCACAACAAACTCTACCTGGCGACCAAGGCCAGCAAGCTCGACCACATGATGGGCAACGAGCATCAGGGCGAGGTAGACCGGGCGTGACGCGTGGCCAGGTTCGTCGACGTCTGTCCGTCAATTGGTGGCAATACCTGGCGCTCGCCCTGTTGCCGTTATTGGTGATCAACGCGGTGTTCGGTGACGGCGAGGCGATTGCGCCGGTACTGGCCATGCCGTTCTTCATCGCAGGCATGGCCTCGATGTTTGTCAGCCTGAAATTTTTTGGCGGCTACAAACACGGCTTGATCACGACCCAGAAAGCCCTCGATACCCCGCAGGAACCGGCTGCCTGGACGGGCCTGGCGGCTGAGCGTCGCAAAGCCTTCCTTGCCGCCTCCTTGCCGGCCTGGATCGGTGCCCTGGCGGTCTTTGTCGGTCTTGAGGCGGTGCCGCTGGTGCTGCTGGCGCTGTCGACCGCCGTGCTGTTCTACCTCTACCGTATTCCGCGTCAACTCGCCTGATGCGCCACTGGCTGGCGGTTGTGCTGCTGGCCATCAGCGGCTCGGCGGCCGCAGTGGAGCGGGTGGTCAGCCTGGCGCCGTCCCTCTCGGAAATCGTCGTTGAGCTGGGCTCGGCCGACCTGCTGGTGGGCGTGCTCGATGCCGGTGAGCGTCCCCCTGAGTTGAACGACCTGCCTTCGGTGGGCCGTTATGGCCAACTGGACATGGAGCGCCTGCTCAGCCTCAAGCCGGATCTGTTGCTGCTCTGGCCCGGCAGCGTCGGCCCGGCACAGCGCGAGCAACTGAGCCGCCTGGGCATTCCCACCTACGTCGCCGAACCCCACAGCCTCGAACAACTCGCCTCGCAGATCGAAGCTATCGCCGGGCAACTGGGCCGGCCTGAGCGCGGGCGCACCTTGGCGGCGGACGTGCGCCAGCGGCTCGAGGCATTACGCCAACGCTATCAACGCGCCGAACCGCTGCGGGTGTTTTATCAGGTCTGGGACCAGCCCCTCTACACCGTGGGTGGAGGGCAGATCATCAGCGATGCGCTTGCGGTCTGCGGCGCGCGGAATGTCTTTGCCGACATGAGCTTGCCGGCGCCACAGGTCAGCATCGAAGCGGTGCTTGCGCGTAATCCCGAGGCGATTCTTGCCGGTAGTCAGGATCAACTGGAGGCCTGGAGCGCTTGGCCACAGGTGGCCGCGGTGACCCAAGGGCGTTTGTTGCTGGTGACGGACAAGGGCCTGGAGCGACCGAGCGGGCAGATGATTGAGGCGACGGCCAAGCTGTGCCGGTTGATCGCGCCGAACCAGTGATCAGGAGCCCGGGAGCAAGCTCCCTCGCCACACAGGTTAGAGCTGCGGCATCCACGTCACCCCGAACATCAGCGCTCGACCTTCTTCGCGATACCCATACGGGTTGCCGTCATGCTCGTAGAGCGCACGGGTGTAGGCCTTGTCCAGCAGGTTGTCGACCTTCATCTGCAGCGTGACTTCATGGTTGACCGCCCAACTGCTGCGCAGGCCGAGCAGGCCATAACCGCCCAGCGGCTGACGGTTTTCATTGTCGTCATAGCTGCTGCTGACAGCTTGCCAGGTGGCGCCCAGGCCGAGCTGGTCGAATTGCCGGTCCAGGTCCAGGTTCAACGTCCGTCGGGCGCGGCGGGCCAGGGTGTGGCCGGTGTCACGGTCTCGCGGATCAATGAGCGAAATCCCGAGGTTGCTCTGCCAACCGAACAGTTCCTGCTTGAGGGCGGCTTCGAAACCGTTGATCCGTGCTGAGGCGACGTTTTCCGGGCGTGAGTGGCTGCCGAAGATGATCGCGTCTTCAAGGTCGGTTCGGTACAGCGAGGCTTCCAGGCGGCTGTAGTCACTCAGTTGGCTGCGCCACTGCAGCTCGTAGCTTTTCGAGGTTTCGGGTTTCAGGTCCGGGTTGCTGAAGTCCGGGTAGTACAGGTCGTTGAAGGTGGGGGCACGAAAGCCTTCGCTGTAGGTCAGCAATACATCGTTGTCCGGATTGAGCGGCAGGGTGAAGGTGCCGCTCCAGCTGTTCTGGTTGCCGAACTGCTGGTTCTGATCGCGGCGCAGGCCCAGTTCGGTGGAAAACTGCTCGGCCTGGAAGTGATGTTGAATGAAGCCCGCGCGGTTCCAGCGGCTGTCTTCTTCGAACGGGGTGCTGCTGTTGACCCGGTCTTCGTACCAGTCGCCGCCGAGAATCAGGCTGTTCTGGTCGTCGAGGGTTACATCGTTCTGCCAGTTCAGCGAGTCGCGGTAGGTGTTGAACACGCTGTGCTCGTCGCTGAGCTTGTCGAAGGTTTCTTCGCGGTTTTCGCTGTGGCCCAGTTCCACCCGGGATTTCCACCCGTCGTTGAGGCGAGTGTCGAGGTAGCTGCTGACGCTGCTCACGGTGAAGTCGTTGTAGGGCTTTTGTTCGACACTTTCAAAGGTGTTCATGTCGAAGCGGCCGAACGGGTTGTCGAACTCGCTTTTGCCACGGTTATCGAGAATGTTCATCCCGGTTTCAAGGTCGTCGTTGAAGGCGTGGCTCAGGCTCAGGCTCAAGGACTGGTTGCGATAGGCATCGTGATCGCCGTCGCTGGGGTACGACTCATGGGTGCGGTTGATGCCGGCGGTGTCGTCGAGGCTGGCACCGAGGTTGAAGCGGGTTTGCGCATCGCCACCGGACAGGCCGAGGCTGCGCTCCCACGTCTGGTTGCTGCCAAAGCCCATGTGCAGGCGCGGTTGCAGGCCCGGTTCGGCGCTGCGCCGGGTAAAGATCTGGATCACCCCGCCAATGGCGTCGCTGCCATAGATCACCGAGCGCGAGCCGCGCAGCACTTCCACACGCTCGATCTGCTCAATGTTCAGGTGTTGCAGGTTGCTGTCGCCCGATGTCGAGTTGCCGATGCGCTGACCGTCCACCAGCACCAGGCTTTGCGCCGATTTGGTGCCGCGAATGTAAACCCCGGTCGAGCTGCCGCGACCACCGGCCTGGGTGATTTGCACCCCGGGCACTCGGCTCAGCAGGTCGGTCACGCTACCCGGTTGCAGGCGGTCGATGTCGTCGCGGGTGAACACGGTGTTGGCGGCGCTGCTGTCGTTGCGGGCCTCGACCTGGCGAGTGGCGCTGATCAGCACGTCGGGCAGTTTCAAGGCCTGTTCGCGCTCGAAAGTGTCGGCCAGCAGCTGGCCGGCCGGCAGCAAGGTCAGTGTCAGGGCTAGGCGGGAGAGGTTCATTGGCAATCCGGTGGCACAGTGCTGTGGTTTTGCAGAGGTTTTTGTGACGAGGGGGCTTGTCGGAACGCCGCACCGCCCCGTTCGGCTGCGCAGCGGTCGTAAAAAGGCCGGCGCGCTCTTGCTGGAGAGCCGCGTCGGCTGGTTTTTGGGCTACTTCGTAGCTCCGCGGGGGCAAGCCCCCTCGCCACAGGGGGGTGTACAACCTGGAAGATTAGAGATTCAGCAGCTGCAGGCGCTCACGCACGGCGGCTTCGATACCGGCTTCATCCAAGCCACACTCGGCCAGCATTTGCGCGGGCTTGGCATGCTCGACGTAAACGTCCGGCAAGCCCAGGTGCAGCACCGATTTGAGGATGTTTTCGCGGGCCAGGAACTCGCTGACCGCGCCACCTGCGCCACCCATGATGGCGTTCTCTTCGATGGTCACCAGCAACTCATGAGAGCCGGCAACTTCGCGAACCAACGCTTCGTCCAACGGTTTGACGAAGCGCATGTCGACCACGGTCGCATCCAGCTTCTCGGCCACTTTCAAGGCCTCGGCCATTTGCACGCCGAATACCAGCAGGGCGACAGTGTTGCCCTGGCGACGCATCACACCCTTGCCGATTTCAATCGGTTCCAGGTCTTTGTCGATGGTGGCATTCGGGCCGGTGCCGCGTGGATAACGCACTGCCGCCGGGCCGTTGTACAGGTGGCCGGTGGTGAGCATCTTGCGCAGTTCGTTCTCGTCGCTCGGGGTCATCACCAACATGCCAGGGATGCAACGCAGGAACGACAGGTCGAAGCTGCCGGCGTGGGTCGGGCCGTCTTCGCCCACCAGGCCTGCGCGGTCGATGGCAAACAGCACGTCGAGGTTCTGCACCGCAACGTCATGCACCAACTGGTCGTAGCCGCGCTGCAGAAAGGTCGAATAGATCGCTACCACCGGTTTCGCGCCTTCGCAGGCCATGCCGGCAGCGAGGGTCACCGCGTGCTGTTCGGCAATCGCCACGTCGAAATAACGCAGCGGGAAGCGCTCACTGAAGGCCACCAGGTCGGAGCCTTCCTTCATCGCCGGGGTGATGCCCACCAGGCGCGAGTCGGCAGCGGCCATGTCGCACAACCACTCGCCGAACACACCGGAGTACTTCGGCCCGCCGGCTTTTTTCGGCGCGGCGGCCGGAGCGTCCAGCGGTTCGAGTTTGGTGATGGCGTGATAGCCGATCGGATCGACTTCCGCCGGTGCGAAACCTTTGCCTTTCTTGGTGACCACGTGCAGGAACTGCGGCCCCTTGAGGTCACGCATGTTGCGCAGGGTGGCGATCAGGGTCGGCAGGTCGTGACCGTCGATCGGGCCGATGTAGTTCCAGCCCAGCTCTTCGAACAGGGTGCCGGGGACCAGCATGCCCTTGGCATACTCTTCGGTGCGTCGGGCGATCTCCCAGGCACCGGGCAGGCGCGACAGGACCTTCTTGCTGCCTTCTCGCATGCTCGCGTAGGTGCGGCTGGAAAGGATCTTCGCCAGGTAGTTCGACAGGCCACCGACATTGCGCGAGATCGACATGTCGTTGTCGTTGAGGATTACCAGCATGTTGGCGTCCACTTCGGGCGCGTGGTTCAGCGCTTCGAACGCCATGCCGGCGGTCAGTGCACCGTCGCCGATCACGGCGATGGCCTTGCGATCACTGTTTTGCAGGCGGGCGGCGATGGCCATGCCCAGCGCGGCGCTGATAGAGGTGCTGGAGTGGCCGACGCCAAAGGTGTCGTACTCGCTCTCGGAGCGGCGCGGGAAAGCGGCGATGCCGTCCTTCTGGCGCAGGGTGCTCATGCGCTCGCGACGCCCGGTGAGGATCTTGTGCGGATAAGCCTGATGACCCACGTCCCACACCAGCCGGTCGTCCGGGGTGTCGAACACGTAATGCAGCGCGATGGTCAGCTCGATGACGCCCAGGCCGGCACCGAAATGCCCGCCGGTCTGACCGACCGTGTAGAGCAATTCCAGGCGCAACTCATCAGCCAGGGTTTCCAGCTCGGCTTCGCCTAACCGGCGCAGGCCGTCCGGCGTGTTGGCACGGTCGAGCAGGGGCGTGGTCGGGCGCTTGCGGGGAATCTCATGAAACGTCGTGGGCATCAGGCGAATCGTTATAGGTATAAAAGAGGCGGCAGTTTACCTGATGCATCGCACGCTGCCCACGCAGAGCTCGGAACTTGGCCGATATGCGATGGGTAGCGTGCGATGCATTAGCTGCGGCGTTCGACGATATAGCGCGCCAGCTCACGCAGCGGCTCGGCCGACGCGTCAAACGGTCGCAGGGCGTGCAGGGCCTGATCGCGCAGCTCCAGGGCATAGGCCTTGGCCGCTTCCAGGCCGAGCAGGGCCGGGTAGGTCGGCTTGTCCCGGGCGATATCGGCGCCCTGGCGCTTGCCCAGGGTCTGGGTATCGCTCTCGACGTCGAGAATGTCGTCTTGCACCTGAAACGCCAGGCCGATGGCCTGCGCATAGGTCTGCAACGCTTTGAGTTCGGGTTTTTCGGCACGACCGCTGGCCAGGGCGCCCAGCTTGACGCTGGCTTCGATCAGCGCGCCCGTCTTGTGCCGATGCATGAACTCAAGGGCTTTTTGATCGAGCTTCAAACCGACCGAACCGAGGTCGATGGCCTGGCCACCGACCATCCCGGCCGGGCCCGCCGCCAACGCCAGGGTACTGACCATCTGCAGGCGAATCTCGGCATCGGCGTTGTTCAGGCGTGGGTCAAGCAGGGCGCTGAAGGCCAGGCTTTGCAGGCCGTCACCGGCGAGAATCGCGCAGGCTTCGTCGAACTTCTTGTGGGTGGTCGGCTGGCCGCGACGCAGGTCGTCATCGTCCATCGCCGGCAAATCGTCATGCACCAGCGAGTACGCGTGGATCAACTCCACCGCACAGGCCGCGCCATTGGCGTGTTCGGCCTCACCGCCCAGCGCTTCGCAGGCCGCGTAGGCCAGCAACGGACGCACGCGCTTGCCGCCGTTCATCACGCTGTAGCGCATGGCTTCATACAGGCGTGCGAGCTCAGGGCTCGGCGCACTGAACAAGGTTTCCAGCGCCGCATTGACCCGGGCCTGGCTGTTGGCCGAATACACCGCGATCATTCTGGCTGTTCCGCGTCAAAGGGGGCCTCGGCCAGCTCGCCATCGCGCTCAAGCAACACCTGAACCTTCTGCTCGGCCTGCGCCAGCGCGGCCTGGCAGTCGCGGGTCAGGCCGATGCCTTGCTCGAAGGCAGCCAACGAGTCTTCCAGCGACAGCTCGCCGTTCTCCAGACGCTCAACCAGCGTTTGCAGGTCGGCGAGGGATTGTTCGAAATCCAGTGCAGCTTTTTTGCGGGCCATGGCGGCTATCCAGGTGACGTTTAAACCGGCGCGACACTAGCAGATAGGGGGGGGTGGGGCAAATGAGCAGAGCCTGCAGCTCTTGGTAGCGAGCCGAATACGGGGGCTATTCGGCTCATGATATGAGCCGATTGTGTGAGTTATTCGGCTCATCGTCCTGCTCTACAGAGGCGTCGCCACCCCCCGTCTCCCTCAACGTTACCGCTTGCACCCGATTACGCCCCATTCCCTTGGCCACATACAGCACTTCATCCGCCTGGGACAGCAACCGCACCAGGTCGTACCCCGACTCGCGGGTAGTCACCACGCCAATACTGACGCTGAGCAACCCCGGCTCCAGTAACGTCAGCTGCGAAAACGTCTGGCGAATCCGTTCGGCGACCAACACCGCCTGCTGCATGTCGGAGTCCATCAGCAGGCAGGCGAATTCCTCGCCGCCGATACGGGCGAACAGGTCCTGATGACGCAGGCTGTCTGCCGTGACCCGGCCGAACGCAATCAGGGCTTGATCGCCAAGATGATGGCCAAAGGTGTCGTTCAGGCGCTTGAAATGATCCAGGTCGCAGAGCAGCAGGGCGGCAGGCTGACTGCGGCGCTGGCAGTCCTTGAGGCGTTGTTTGCCATGCAACATGAAGGCTCGGCGGTTGCCGACACCGGTTAGCGAGTCGCAGAAGGCGGCGGCCTTGAATCGGAGCTCGGCACGTTCCTTGACCATGGCCAGTGTCACGTAGGCGATGCCGATGACGTACAGCATCGACTCGAACAGCATGAAGGAAAAAAACGGCACTCCCGTGCCCGCGCCGGTCAGCGCTTGATCCAGAGACAGGCCCAGATCGGTAACGCTGCGTACGCAGTAAAAGAGCGTGTGCAGCACTGTCAGGATCAGCGCCGGCAGATAGGCGACCTCGAGGCTCTTGCGGCTGCGCAGAAACTCCAGAATCGTCAGCAGTCCATAGCCGGCGGCCAGCATCGAATAGGTGGACACGCGAGCCGGCATCGCCTCATAGAAGGCTGGTACCAGGCACAACCCCAGCCAGATACCGGCTCCAGCGAGTATTCCCGGTACGTTCGGCGAACGCCCGGCGAACACGCGCATGGCCGTCCAGTTCATGGCCGCGCTCAACAACAGGACCACGTTGCCCAGCATGATCGGCACGACGTCGAAGCCTTTGCCCCGCAGGCTGATCAGCACCACGCCCAGCGCTGCCAGCAGCATCGTGCAACCCAGGTATGCCAGCGGCCGTTCGCGGGTTTCTCGAAACCAGGCGTGCACCGTCAACAGCCCCATCAGGGCAAAGACGAAGACCGAGACCACCAGCAGGGTCGGGATGTGCAGCACCATGTCCTTGGTTCCCATTGAACGTCGTTCCGAGGCCTCCCCCTATGGAAAGCAACTCGAGCACAAGAGGCTGTGTTGTAAGTGGGGGTTAAGCGATTGGGCGAGAGTTTAGCGGCAACCTTTGCTCGATGCGTGGGTTGTTTACTGAGATGGATCGATGGCTTGACGCTGAAATGCGGGGTGGATCCGGCCGCTCAGGGTGTTCTTAGGGGCACGGAAACCATCAAAAAGTTCGTCCGGTCTCAGGTCGGGTGACCCATTGATCCTGGCGGATTTAGCCGATTCGGCCCGATTTTGTGGGCTTAGTATCAGCAGGCGGTTCGAGCGTCGATGGAAGAGTCGGAAAGCTTGTAGGTGGTTGAACCCATATCAAATCACGGGCATTAAAAAGCCGGCTTGTGGCCGGCTTCTCGGGGACTGGCTTGGTCTATTTTTGGTAAACCGTACCAGCCTTCAAAACGTACATCCGGATCTTGCGTCCGGCTGTGGGACTTGGCGAGAAAGTCATCTGCCTTGTCGGGGCGATCGGACCGGCGCTGGGTGGGTCGATGCCAATGTGGGGCGCAGCATACTGATTTTTGTGGGGAATTCCCAGTGGGATCTGCGGTGTAGAGCCATCAAACGGGTTCGACCGTAAATCTTCTACGACGGGGCTGGCGTTTTAGCGGGCAGCCCGTTCCGGCAAGAAATGCGCGAAACCGTTGGCCGGGCTGCTTCAGCCGAACGGCACGGGCGGTCGTTGTTTGTTGAGGGTGGACCACCAGAACACCCAGCCGAGGATCTCGATGTTTTGTATTTCAATTTGTTCTGCGCTGAAGATTTCGTCGGGATAGCCACTGCTGTTGTGGCTGCGCAGACGCAGGGCGCCGCCTGGGAGGCGGTGCAGGTATTTGATGCGCAACATGCCGTCATGTTTCAGGGCGTAGATCTGGCCGTCGACGATTTGGGTCAGGCTGCGGTCGATGGCCAGGGTTGAGCCGTCTTCGATTTTCTCCGACATGCTGTCGCCGATCATGGGTACGCAAATGGCCTGGTGCGGTTCGACTTCGAGGCTTTCCAGGTAGTGGCGTGGCAGACGGACAAACGTGCCGGGTATTTCGGCCACTTCGGTGTCCCTGGCGCCGGGCGTCTTGGGAACCTCCTTGTACAGCGGGAGTTCGATGTCGAGGGGTGCAACATGTACCTGATAGACCTCGCGAGTGTCCTGGGCGTCGCAAGCTGCACCGGTTTGGATGGCAGGTTCACAGGTGGGGTGTTTTGGGCCTTCGCCGTTCAGCAGCCACTGACTGTTCACGCTCAACAGGCGGGCGATTTCTTCCAGGCGCGGGTAGGGCACGCCGCGCAAGTACCAGTTGTTTACGTGCTGGGGCTCGACCTTGCAGAAGATCGCAAACTGGGAAGGGGTAATGCCCACTTCTTTCAGCAATGCCTTGAAGCGCGGGCCGCAATGATGTTTTTTCATAAACACGGAGTTTACCGACCGATGTGGCGCGGTTGAATAAACATGGCGTTCAAATTGCGCGGGAATATTCTATTGTTTTGAACGATAGAGTTAACTTTAACTAAACGGCACTAAACTTTATTCCAAACTGTATTATTTTTAGTGTGAGTTGATGTTTTAAGGCGCATAAAAAAACCCCGGCTAGCCGGGGTTTTCGAGTGTTTGAAGCTTGCGGATGACCGCTGTTGCTTAGCCTTTGTAGGCGGCAACCGACTTCATGATTTCGGCGCGAGCGGCTTCAGCGTCGCCCCAGCCTTCGATCTTCACCCATTTGCCTTTTTCGAGGTCTTTGTAGTTCTCGAAGAAGTGCTTGATCTGTTCCAGCAGCAGGCCTGGCAGGTCGGTGTATTCCTTCACGTCAACGTACAGCTGGGACAGCTTGTCGTGTGGGACTGCGATGACTTTGGCATCGCCGCCGCCGTCGTCGGTCATGTTCAGGATGCCGACTGGACGCGCGCGGATCACCGAGCCTGGAGCAACCGGGTAAGGGGTGACAACCAGTACGTCGAGGGGATCGCCGTCGTCCGCCAGGGTGTTCGGGATGAAACCGTAGTTGGCCGGGTAGAACATTGGGGTGGCCATGAAACGGTCAACGAACAGGCAATCGCTGTCTTTGTCGATTTCGTATTTGATCGGCGCGTGGTTGGCCGGAATCTCGATCGCGACGTAGATGTCGTTCGGCAGGTCTTTGCCAGCCGGAATCTTGCTGTAGCTCATTGGGCGGTGCCCCCGTAAGTGGCCAGATGACTGGCCGGATTGACCAAAAAGTGGCGGCGATTATAGGCATATTCCGCCGCCAGTGCCACGTACCGGAGGTCGTATGGCCCTAGGTCGTAGACCAAGGTCGCGGACCTTAGCCGTGTGCCTGATAGTCCGGATGCTCGGCTTGCAGGCGCGCGAGCCTGGTCAGTGGGTCCTGGCGATAAAACAGCTGTAGCTGCTGATAGACCTGTGGATAAGTGACGTGCAGCAAATCCGGGGCGCTGAAGAAGTATTCGCTGGTGACCGCGAAGAACTCCGCCGGGTTTTCTGCGGCGTAGGGGTCGATCGGCGTGTCGGCATCAGGGTGGTGGTCGAGTTGGCGGTTGAGATCGTCGTAGGCGTGTTGCATCGCCCTGGCCCAGTCACTGACCCGCATGTCACTGTGCAGCGGCGGCAAGCCGTTGGCGTCGCCATTGAGCATGTCGAGCTTGTGCGCCAGCTCATGGATGACCAGGTTGTAGCCTTCCCAGCCTCCGCTGGTCATGACCCCCGGCCAGGCCAGGATGATCGGGCCCTGCTGCCAGGCTTCACCGCTGTGCTCGCCATCCCACTCGTGCTCGACACCGCTGGCATCGCGATGACGCTGGGGGCTTATAAAGTCATCGGGATAGAGCACGATTTCATGAAAGCCCTGGTACCAGTTCAAGTCCCCCAGGTGCAGTAACGGTAATTGGGCCTGGGCGGCGAGCAGCAGGCGCTGTTCCTGATGCAGCTCGACGCCGGGCAGGCAGGTCAGGTGCTTGTCTTGCAGGAAGAGCACGGAGGATTCGCGCAGCCACTGATCTTCGGCCTCGCTCAGGCCGTCGAGAAAACGCAGGTGCTGGCGTACTCGCTGCCAGGTGTCATCGGTCACGGGGTGCTTGGCCAGTGTGCGCTGGCGACGCCAGGTGCTGAGGAGTCCCATGGGTGGTTAGCGCGACTGGGCTTTGGAACTCGAAGCGCCAAGGCGGCTGCGAATGACACCAATGATCATCGGCACCAGGGACAGCAGGATGATGCCCACCACCAGCAACGACAGGTTTTGCTTGATGAACGGTACGTTGCCGAAGAAGTAGCCTAGGGTGACAAGACCGCCAACCCACAGCAGGGTGCCGAACACGCTGAACGCAAAGAAGCGTGGGTAAGGCATTTTTGCGACGCCGGCGACGAAGGGTGCGAAGGTCCGGATGATCGGCATAAAACGGGCCAGGGTCACGGTCTTGCCACCGTGCCGGTCATAGAAGTCGTGGGTTTGTTGCAGGTAATCCCGGCGGAAGATTTTCGAGTCCGGATTACTGAACAGTTTTTCGCCCACCGTTCGACCGATGACATAGTTGGTACTGTCCCCGAGTATCGCCGCGAGCATCAGCAGGCCGGCCAGCAGAACCGGGTCCATGCCACCACCGGCCGCGACGGCGCCGGCGATGAACAACAGCGAATCGCCCGGCAGGAACGGCATGACCACCAGGCCGGTTTCGCAAAAGATCACCAGAAACAGAATGGCGTAGATCCATGGCCCGTAATTGGTCACCAGCAAATCGAGGTAAACGTCGAGATGCAGGATAAGGTCGATCGGGTTGAAATCCATGGAGGGCACCTGGGTAGCGGCCAGGCTCGGCAAGCCTGTGCGGAAAGTCTGGAAAGTAAGGATACAGGGCTGTGGATTATTTCTTACGGCCCATAGATGCCCAAATTATACGGACAGAAGAGTGAAAAGCGTGTGGAGTTTGTAGCGAGGGATTACGAGGTGAAGGGTGAAGGCGCGTGATGTGTTGCATGGCCCCATGTGGCAAGGGGGCAAGCCCCTACGCCACAGTAACCCGTTTCACCGTGGAGTATCAGAGTTCGTCGCTGATCGGCAATACGTAGTTCTTGAACTCGGTATCTTCGCGAAAGCCGATGGACTCGTAGGTTTTGCGCGCCACTTCATTGTTGCTGCTGGTGGACACCCGCATACGGACGGCCTGGGTTTCCTTGGCCATTTTCTTCGCGGTGCGCATCAGGTTGTCGGCGACCAGTTGGCGGCGCGCGTCTTCGGCGACATAGATGTCATTGAGGATCCATACGCGCTTGAGAGACAGGGAGGAAAAACTCGGGTACAGCTGGCAAAAGCCCAGCAGTCGGTTGTCCTCATCATCGGGCAGGGCCAGGTAGATGACCGATTCCTTGCGTCGTAGTCGCTTTTCCAGAAAGGCCCTGGAGGAGTCTGGATAAGGGAGCGAGCCATAAAACTCGCGGTATTTGACGAACAGGGGCGTCAATAGATCCAGGTGCTCGAGGGTGGCTTGAATAATCCGCATGCTAGGCCTCAACTTGAATGTAGATATGACGGCAGTTTCCAGTGGATTTGGCGGCAATCGGCTCAAGACTCGGGCAGCCGTTCGTCGACTCTGCCTCAAAGCGGAACTAAAACGCAATGCGGATTCGGCTCACGCATTCAGCGGACTTAGTAGGAAGTTTCCTTTGATAGTGGCGTCATTTTTCGACTCGAGAGTCTGCACCTGGGCCTCGTCTTTCAGATGGACGCCCGATAGCTGTCGCCGACATGCCTCGCGCATCAGGTACAGCAAGCGGTGTGCGGCCATGCCATAGCTCAAGCCCTCCAGCCGCACGTTGGAAATGCAGTTGCGATAGGCATCGGTCAGGCCGACTTTTGGATTATAGGTGAAATATAAACCAAGGCTGTCGGGCGAGCTGAGGCCCGGGCGCTCTCCGATCAGGATCACCACCATCTTGGCGCCCAGCCGTTCGCCGATTTCATCGGCCACGGCAACGCGGCCCTGTTCCACCAGAATTACCGGTGACAACGACCAGCCTTCGGCCTGCGTTTGCTCCTCCATGCGCGCCAGAAACGGCAGGGTGTGTCGATGCACGGCCAATGCCGACAGGCCGTCCGCCACCACCACCGCCAAATCAACGCCCCCAGGCGTGTTCAAGGCATGTTCGCGCAGTTTTTGCGCGGATTCATCGCTGAGTTTGCGGCCCAGGTCCGGGCGTTGCAGGTAGCTGTGGCGATCGGTGGCGGCGCTGTGCAGCAGCAAGCTGTCGCGTCCGCGTTCGGCCAATTGGGCGCGCAATCCTGCAGAGTCGAAGGGCAGGTGTACGGCATCGCGGGCTTGCGCGTGGGCGTACTGAAAGTCCAACTGAGCGCCGGTCGGCAGACTGGTGCCGGTGCGTCCCAGGGCGATGCGCGCCGGTGTCAGGCGACGCAGTTCCTGTAACGGGTTTTGCGGATCCAGGGGTCGTTTGTCCATTAGCACGTCACTCATCCCAATTGCCCCATGGCCTGGCGGAAGGCCGGTGGCAGGCCGTTGCCGAAGTGAACCTTGCCGTCGCCCTGGGTGAAAATACCCATTTTTGCCAGCCACGCCTCGAACTCCGGTGCCGGCTTCAGGCCTAGGGTCTGGCGCGCGTAGAGGGCATCGTGAAACGAGGTGGTCTGGTAGTTGAGCATGATGTCATCGGAGCCGGGAATGCCCATGATGAAGTTGATGCCGGCCACGCCCAGCAGGGTCAACAGGGTGTCCATGTCATCCTGGTCCGCTTCGGCGTGGTTGGTGTAGCAGATGTCACAGCCCATCGGCACGCCCAGCAACTTGCCGCAGAAGTGATCTTCCAGGCCGGCGCGAATGATCTGTTTGCCGTTGTACAGGTATTCGGGGCCTATAAAGCCGACCACGGTGTTGACCAGGAATGGCTTGAAGTGCCGGGCCACGGCATAGGCACGGGTCTCGCAGGTTTGCTGGTCGATGCCATGGTGGGCGTTGGCCGACAGCGCGCTGCCCTGACCGGTTTCGAAGTACATCAGATTCTGTCCCAGAGTACCGCGATTGAGGCTCAACCCCGCGTCATAGCCTTCCTGCAACAGGCTCAGGCTGATGCCGAAACTGGCGTTGGCCGCCTCGGTGCCGGCGATCGACTGGAACACCAGGTCCAGCGGCACCCCCCGGTTGATCGCCTCGATGGAGGTGGTGACATGGGTCAGTACGCAGGCCTGGGTCGGAATCTCGTAGCGCTGGATGACCGCATCGAGCATTTCCAGCATCGCGCAGATCGACGCGATGCTGTCGGTGGCTGGGTTGATGCCGATCATCGCGTCGCCATTGCCGTACAGCAGGCCGTCGAGAATGCTCGCGGCGATGCCGGCCGGCTCGTCGGTGGGGTGGTTGGGTTGCAGGCGGGTCGACAGGCGTCCGCGCAGGCCCAGGGTGCCGCGAAATTGCGTGACGACCCGGATCTTCTGCGCCACCAGCACCAGATCCTGCACGCGCATGATCTTGGAGACCGCCGCGGCCATTTCCGGCGTCAAGCCGGGAGCCAGTGCCCGCAGGCTGTGCTCGTCGGCAGCGTCGCTGAGCAGCCAGTCGCGAAAGCCGCCGACGGTGAGGTGGCTGACGGTGGCAAACGCGGCGGCGTCGTGGGTGTCGATGATCAGTCGGGTGACTTCATCGGCTTCATAAGGGATCAGCGCTTCTTGCAGGAAATGCTTGAGCGGGATGTCGGCCAACGTCATTTGCGCCGCCACCCGCTCGCCATCGTTCTGTGCGGCAACGCCGGCCAGGAAGTCCCCGGAGCGCGCCGGACTGGCCTTGGCCATCACGTCCTTGAGGTCGTCGAAGCGGTGGGTCTGGGCGCCGACGCTATGGGAAAAACGTGCCATCTCTGTCTCCGTTTCAAATAGGAAAGTGCGCTGCCCAGTGCTGGCGATTCCTCAGAATGCCACGCCCTGCGTCGTCAACGCACCTCAATGCAGCAGGACTCAGGCCGTTGCCTTGATGCCGTTCGGGGCGATGGTCTCGGGTACAGGCAGGCCGAGGTACTCGCCTTCGGCGATGATCCCGGCTGCGCGGTCTTGTGCTTCCAGTTGCAAGGCCTTGGGTACCGACAGCCAGTACGCCAGACCCACGGCAATGAAACCTGCACTTATCTTGCCAATCAGCACCGGCAGGATGATGGTGGGCTGGAAGTTGGCGGTGAAGGACAGGTGGTCGCCCAGCAGGAAGGCCGCGCACACGCCAAAGGCAATGTTGATCACCTTGTCTTTTGGCGGCATGAAACGCACCAGGCGGAACATGGCCAGGATGTTGGCGATAGTCGCCAGCATGCCGGCACTGCCGACGGCGCTCAGGCCGATCTTGCTGCCCAGGCTTTCCAGCGGTTTGCCCAGGTATTTGCGCAGCAGGTAGACCATCGGGAAGGCACCGGCCAGCATGATGCCGATGTAACCGGCGGTCTCCAGGGCGCGGGTCTGGTCTTCGGCGTCGGCGATGATCGGGTGGAACCCCCAGCTGCCGAACACCAGGGTGAACACCCCGGTGAAGTACTCGACGATGGAGAACACCAGCACCAGTTTGATCGCCGCGTCCAGGGTGCGGCCGAAGATGATGAAGCCCTTGATCATCATGTCCGGCAAAAAGCGTAGGCCCAGGGCCAAGGCCACCACGAAAATCAGGATCGGCAGCAGGTTGGCGAAGATGCTACCCAGGCCCAGTGCCAGTTGATAGGTGGCTTCGCCGTTGGTGGACACCAGGTCCCGTACCAGCGGGTTACTGAACGCGAGGATGACGCTGGCGATCAACACGCCCAGCGGAATAGTCAAAATACCCGACATGATGCCCAGGGCCATGTATTTGTGGTCACGTTTGTCGAGCATCGCCAGGCCCATGGGGATCGAGAACACGATGGTCGCGCCGCCCATGAAACCGGTGATCAGCGCCATCACCAGCGCTTCTTTGCTGGCGGCCAGGGCCGAGGCCAGGTGATAGCCGCCCATGTCCGAGGCGATGATCATGGTCGCCGCCAACGCCGGGTCGGCGCCCAGGGAGCTGAAAAACGGGCCGAATGCTTTTTCGATGATCACGGTCAGGTAGGGGATGGAGGCCATGATGCCCGCCGCCGGCACGAAGATGTGGCCCGTGGCGTGGATGCCTTCCATGAATTCTTTACCAAGCCCTTCATCGCTGTTGTAAATCGCCGCGAAGGCACCGAGTACGGCGCAGAGCATGATGAGATAGAGCACGTAATTGCCGATCTGATCCATTGCGTTGTCCTTTCTTATTGTTGTTTTTTAAAGCGCGGATGTTGTGTGCACGATTGACGCAGTACGGTTTGGGAGTTTCTTGTTGCAACATTGCATTCGGCCGCTGATGGGCGCCGAATCCGATGCGAGAGTGAGTAGGGGGCTGATGGCAAAGCGCCTCCCGGCGACCGAAGCCGCCGGGAGGATCGATCAGAAGAAGCCCAGCGGGTTGATGTCGTAGCTCACCAGCAGGTTTTTGGTCTGCTGATAGTGATCGAGCATCATTTTGTGGGTCTCACGGCCGACGCCGGACTTCTTGTAACCGCCGAACGCGGCGTGCGCCGGGTACAGGTGGTAGCAGTTGGTCCACACACGGCCGGCCTTGATGGCGCGGCCCATGCGGTAGGCGCGGTTGATGTCGCGGGTCCAGAGGCCGGCGCCCAGGCCGAACTCGGTGTCGTTGGCGATGGCCAGGGCTTCGGCTTCGTCCTTGAAGGTGGTGATGCTCACCACCGGGCCGAAGATTTCTTCCTGGAACACACGCATTTTGTTGGTGCCCTTGAGCAGGGTCGGCTGGATGTAATACCCGCTCGCCAGGTTGCCCTCGAGTTTTTCCACCTTGCCGCCGGTCAGCAGTTCAGCGCCTTCGCCCTTGGCGATTTCCAGGTACGAGAGGATTTTGTCGAACTGCTGCTCGGACGCCTGGGCGCCGACCATGGTGTCGGTGTCCAGCGGATCGCCACGTTTGATTTGCAGGACCTTGTTCATGACCACTTTCATGAACTCGTCGTAGATCGACTCTTGCACCAGGGCACGGGACGGGCAGGTGCAGACTTCGCCCTGGTTGAAGAACGCCAGCACCAGGCCTTCGGCGGCTTTTTCAATGAAGGCCGGCTCGGCCTGCATGATGTCGGCGAAGAAGATGTTCGGCGATTTGCCGCCCAGTTCCACGGTGGATGGAATGATGTTTTCGGCAGCGCATTTCATGATGTGCGAGCCGACCGGCGTCGAGCCGGTAAAGGCGATTTTGGCGATGCGCTTGCTGGTGGCCAGGGCTTCGCCGGCTTCTTTGCCGAACCCTTGCACCACGTTCAGCACGCCGGGTGGCAGCAGGTCGCCGATCAGCTCCAGCAGCACGGTAATTCCCAGCGGCGTTTGCTCGGCGGGCTTGAGTACAACGCAGTTGCCGGCCGCCAGGGCCGGAGCCAGTTTCCAGGCAGCCATCAGGATCGGGAAGTTCCACGGGATGATCTGCCCGACCACGCCCAGGGGTTCATGGATGTGATAGGCCACGGTGTTGCCGTCGATTTCTGCGGCGCTGCCTTCCTGGGCCCGCAGGCAACCGGCGAAGTAGCGGAAATGGTCCGCGGCCAGCGGGATGTCGGCGTTGAGGGTCTCGCGCACGGCTTTGCCGTTGTCCCAGCTTTCGGTGATTGCCAGGACTTCCAGGTTCTGTTCGATGCGGTCGGCAATTTTCAGCAGCACCAGCGAGCGCGCCTGGGCAGAAGTGCTGCCCCAGGCCTCGGCGGCTGCGTGGGCAGCGTCCAGGGCCTTTTCGATGTCTTCGGCCGTGGAACGGGGGAATTCGGCAATCGGTTGGCCGTTGACCGGCGAGGTGTTGGTGAAGTACTGGCCTTTGACAGGCGCGACGAACTCGCCGCCGATGTAGTTACCGTATTTGCTCTTGAACGAAACGATAGCGCCTGCAGTACCGGGGTGAGCGTAACGCATGATGAGTGTCTCCTTGGCTTTTGTGCTTATAAGGGAGTACGCGCAATAAGCGCTTGTATAAGCGTAGAGCAAAGGTCGGGCCACTGCGCTGCAGGTCAGGTAAATCAAGGGGTTGCGTGATTGTTGAAAGCGCTGTCTTCAGGGCCTGTGACGGATGCGGTACAAGGCCTGTGACACTTTGTACCGCTTGTGGCACAGCCTGTGACTGGCAGGTCAGGCCGGCATTGCAATACGGGTGAGGCTGGAGGATGCTGGGCGTCACCTCACACAAGGCCTTCCAGCCCCGGGGAGAACAATAAGAAATGCACGACAACCATTTGAGTCGCCACGCCCGGCAAGTCCTGACGGTCACCCAAGGCAAGCACCAGTTGCATGGGCCGGGCAGTGATCCGTCCATTGCCCGTTCGTGGCTGCGTTGCCTTGAGGACTATCACCTCGACCCGGCCCTGACCATGGCACCGACGGTGCTTGAACACGGTCGCGTGCTTGAGAGTCGTGAACGCCTACAGCAAGTGCTGCACATCGCCGGCGGCGAAATGACCAGCCTGCATCAGCAATTGTCCGGGGCCGGCCATGCGGTGCTCCTGACTGACGCCCGCGGGGTCATCCTCAACTGCGTCACGGCGCCCGCCGAACGCAAGATCTTCGAGCGCGCCGGTCTCTGGCTGGGCGCCGACTGGAGTGAGGCCTGCGAAGGCACCAATGGCATCGGCACCTGCCTGGTGGAGCGCCAGGCGCTGACCATTCACCAGGATGAACACTTTCGCGGTCGCCATACGGGCCTGACCTGCTCGGCGAGCCCGGTGTTCGACCCCCATGGCGAACTGCTGGCGGTGCTCGACGTGTCGTCGGCGCGCCACGATGTCTCGCGCCAGAGCCAGTTCCACACCATGGCGCTGGTCAACCTTTCGGCGAAGATGATCGAGAGCTGCTACTTCCTGCGCTATTTCGACAACCAGTGGTTGTTGCGTTTTCACCTGCAAGCCGAGTCGGTGGGGTTGTTCAGTGAAGGGCTGCTGGCGTTCGATGGGGAAGGGCGGATCAGTGCGGTCAACCAGAGCGCACTGAACCTGTTGGGGTATATTCGTGGTGGGCTGCTGGGCAAGCCGGTGGAGGCGTTTTTCGACTGTTCACTGGATGACCTATTGGGTCGGGCGAGCGCCAATGCCAGTGCCAGTTGGCCGTTGCATACCCGCGACGGGCGGCATCTGTTTGCCGTAGTGCGGGGGCAGGCGCGCCGTGCTTCGGTGCCGGTGATGCCGGCAACGGTGGCCCCTGAACGTTCAGCGTTGTCGGGTATTTGCCTGGGCGACGAAGGGTTGCAGGCGGACTTTCGTAAAGCCTTGCGGGTGTTTGAGCGCGATGTGCCGCTCTTGATCAATGGCGAAACCGGCTCCGGCAAAGAGGCTTTTGCCAAAGCCGTGCACCAGGCCAGTCAGCGTGCCGAAAAGGCCTTCGTCGCCCTCAACTGCGCGGCCATCCCTGAAAGCCTGATCGAGAGCGAACTGTTCGGTTATCGCGGCGGCAGCTTTACCGGTGCACGCAAAGAGGGCATGCGCGGCAAGTTGCAGCAGGCCGATGGCGGTACCTTGTTCCTCGATGAAATCGGCGACATGCCCTTGGCCTTGCAGACCCGGTTGTTACGGGTACTGGAAGATCGCCAGGTGGTCCCGATCGGGGGTGAGCCGGAATCGGTCAACGTGCGGATCATCAGTGCGACCCACCGGGATTTGCTCGGGCGGGTGCAGGACGGCAGCTTCCGTGAAGATCTGTACTACCGGCTCAATGGACTGGAAGTCGCACTGCCGGCATTGCGTGACCGAACGGACAAATCCCTGTTGCTCGATTTCCTGCTGGCCGAAGAAGCAGGGAGTGAAAGGGTCGTGATCGAGGCGCCGGCGCGCCAGGCCCTGCTGGGATTTGACTGGCCAGGCAACGTGCGCCAGCTGCGCAACGTGTTAAGGACCTTGGCGGCCTTGTGTGAGGACGGGCGAATCAGGGTGGAGGACTTGCCGGCAATCATCCGTCAGGTCCGGCCCGCGGTGGTGTTGGTCGCCGAGGCGCCGTCGGAGCATCCACTGGACGATGCCGAGCGCCTGGCCCTGCTCAATGCCCTGGAGCAACAGCGCTGGCACATGACCCACACCGCTGAACAGTTGGGGGTCAGTCGTAACACGCTCTATAGAAAGCTGCGTAAGCATGGGATTACGCGGTAGAGAGTACGGCCTTGAATAACACTGAGCGACAGTTGCTCAGCGAAAGAATATGTCCGGGAGGTCATCAAATAGGTCATCGTCAAAGTCCATGGCCTTCTGATACTCCCTTTGCGCCTTGAGCCAGGCTTTCAGGGTTTTGGGGTCCTTCAGTTCTTCACACAGGATGCTCAGCTCTTCGGTGTCGATGAGTAGCGTCTTGAGTTGATATTGGTACTTGCCAGACAGATTCCGAGGAGTCACCTCATCGAACGGGTCGAGGTTGAATTGCTGTTTGAACGCCCGCTCCTGGGCAATCACCTCCTGCTGCAACTCGTTGAGCTGCTCGGTGAGTATCTGGTTGTAGTGCTTGAGCCGGTCGGCGGAAAGTGTGCCGAGGGTGTCCGCGTCGATGTGCTCTATTTCCAACTGCAGGTGCAATAGTTCAAGCAGGTTCCGTTCGCTATAGGCGTGGTTGGCACGTTGCATCAGCACGGTCTTGCGTTCGCGCTCGTCGGGATCGGTTTCTCGGTCAGGGTGTAGGGCGCTGGCCAGCTTGCGGTAAACTTCGCGCACAGATTGGCTGGCTTGGGCGGCCTCTGCTTCCTCGCGCAGTTGGCGCGCGGTTTTTTTACCCGGTTTTTGTTGCTGTGCCGTTTGCTCGGTTTGTTGCCGCTCGTAGATTTTTTGCGCAATGTCATCAGCAGACTTCATGTCGATATCGTCGTCCAGCTCAACGCCGAATATCTCTTGCAGTCCCTGTTTCAATAGCTCGTCTTCTTCTCGTTCATCGGCATCGAAGTCACGGCCGCTGTGTTTGTTGTACAGCGTCTTGAGGGTGGCCTCTTCCTCATCGTTGCAACTGTCGCTATCGATCAATGAGAAGGCTTGGGCGCAAATCTCCTGAGTCAATGTCTTGCGGTCGGCTTTCGAGAGCTTGGTCCGTTCGCTGAGGTCATCAAGGACATGCAGGAGCTCAAGAGTCTGTTGATGAAGTTTGTCGAGTTGGGGGGTGAACTCAGAGTGCCAGCGTTCGATATAAAGCGGGGTTGAGGCTTCCCATGCCTGGAGAATCTGACTCTGTTTTTCGATCTTTTTGACAAGCCCGTTGAATTTTCGTTGCCCAGCGGACAGTTTTTTCGTTCCTGAGTCAGGTGCGATGCTGAGCTGAGTAGTGTCGTTATTCATGAGAGGGCTCAAGATGATCATCCCCAAAAAAGTAGAGGCAGTATTATCACGGTTGATCGTGCCAAATTGTGTTGCCGTATAGCGCGGGACGATTCTGAATGTTGAATAGGGTGATGGGAAGCCATCATCGGTCCGTCTAAACACAAGGTGCGATTTTTGGCCCTCTAGGCTAACCTGCCTCGATGTTTACGAGGTTGACTATGCACATTCATATTCTGGGTATCTGCGGCACTTTCATGGGTTCGATGGCGGTTCTGGCCAAAGAGCTGGGCCATCGTGTGACCGGCTCCGACGCCAACGTCTATCCACCGATGAGCACTCAGTTGGAAGCTCAGGGTATTGAGCTGACGCAAGGCTACGATCCGGCCCAACTCGATCCGGCACCGGACCTGGTGGTGATCGGCAACGCCATGTCCCGCGGCAACCCGGCGGTCGAATACGTGTTGAACAAAGGTTTGCCTTACGTCTCCGGCCCGCAATGGCTGGCCGACCACGTGCTGCAAGGCCGCTGGGTACTCGCCGTTGCCGGCACCCACGGCAAGACCACCACCAGCAGCATGCTCGCCTGGGTGCTGGAACACGCCGGCATGAGCCCGGGTTTCCTGATCGGTGGCGTGCCGCAGAATTTCTCGGTGTCGGCCCGCCTGGGCGATACGCCGTTCTTCGTGATCGAAGCCGACGAATACGACAGCGCCTTTTTCGACAAGCGCTCGAAGTTCGTGCACTACCGCCCACGGACCGCGATCCTCAATAACCTTGAGTTCGATCACGCCGACATTTTCCCCGATCTGCCGGCCATCGAGCGGCAGTTCCACCACTTGGTGCGTACCATCCCGAGTGAAGGCCTGGTAATTCACCCAACCACCGAGCCGGCCCTGCAGCGGGTGATCGAGATGGGCTGCTGGACCCCGGTGCAAACCACGGGGGCGGGCGGGCAGTGGCAGGTCAAGCTGTTGAGTGAAGATGGCTCCCGTTTCGAAGTGATGTTCGAAGGCGTCGCGCAAGGCGTGGTCGACTGGGACATGACCGGTCAACACAACGTGGCCAACGCCCTGGCGACGCTGGCGGCCGCTCGTCATGTGGGCGTGGTTCCGGCCATGGGCATCGCTGCATTGAGCGCGTTCAAAAGCGTGAAGCGTCGGATGGAAGTCGTGGCGCAGGTTAACGGCATTACCATTTACGATGACTTTGCCCACCACCCGACCGCCATCGCCACCACCCTTGACGGCCTGCGCAAACGCATTGGCGACGCGCCGTTGATCGCGATCATCGAGCCGCGCTCCAACTCGATGAAGCTCGGCGCACACCGTGACGGTTTGCCGGAAAGCGTGGTCGATGCCGATCAGGTGATCTGGTATGCCCCGGCCAACCTGGGCTGGGACCTGGCCGGTACCGCCACGCAGTGCACGGTGCCCTCGATCGTCAGCGACTCGCTGGAAGGCATCATCGAGCGGGTCAAGAGCCAGGCCCGGCCAGGCACTCATGTGGTGATCATGAGCAACGGCGGCTTCGGCGGCCTGCACGGCAAACTGGCCGAGGCGCTTAAATGAACAACGGTCCGGACCGTGTCACGCTGGCCATGACCGGCGCCTCTGGCGCCCAGTACGGCTTGCGGCTGCTTGACTGCCTGGTGCGTGAAGACCGGGAGGTGCATTTCCTGATCTCCAAGGCCGCGCAACTGGTGATGGCCACCGAGACCGACGTCACGCTGCCAGCCAAGCCGCAAATGATGCAGGCCTTCCTCACCGAGTACACCGGTGCGGTGGCCGGGCAGATTCGGGTCTACGGCAAGGAAGACTGGATGTCGCCGGTGGCCTCGGGCTCTGGCTCGCCTGCGGCGATGGTGGTGGTGCCGTGTTCCACCGGGACGTTGTCGGCAATCGCGACGGGCGCCTGCAACAACCTGATCGAGCGCGCCGCCGACGTGACGTTGAAAGAGCGTCGGCAGCTGATTCTGGTGCCGCGCGAGGCACCGTATTCCAGTATTCACCTGGAAAACATGCTCAAGCTGTCGAACATGGGCGTGACCATTCTTCCCGCGTCACCGGGTTTCTATCACCAGCCGCAGACCATCGATGACTTGGTGGACTTTGTCGTGGCACGGATCCTCAATGTGCTGAACATCCCGCAAGACATGCTGCCGCGCTGGGGCGAGCACCATCTCAGCAGCGATGAATAAGCTGCTGGCAATTCTGCTGGCATTGCAACTGACCGGCTGCGCCACCGTGCGCACCCTGGACGCCGCCAAGCCGGGAGCGCCGCTGGTGTACTCGGGAACCCGACTCGATCTGTATGTGATGCAGGGCGGATGCTGCGCGATGGACCGGTTTGGCGCTGAAGCGCCGAGCTATCCAGGCCTTGATTTGCCGGCTAGCGCACTGCTCGACACGTTGCTGTTGCCGTTGTCGGTCTTGACGGTACTGGGCGTTGGGTTTCAGGCGACGGGCGGATTGTAGCGGCTGGCGCACGCTATGACAGATCGTTCCCACGCTCCGGCGTGGGCATGCGTCAATGGACGCTCTGCGTTCGCTTTGGCGCGCGGAGTGTCAGGGGCTGCATTCCTTTGCTGCGTGTGGGAGCGATCTGCGTGACACTACTTGCCTAACTTGCGCAACTCATCCGATTCGACAATCCGCACGCCATCCTGTTCTTCCAGCGCCAGGCGCCACATGGCGCGGGCCAGTTGACAGGCTTCGATGCCGTGGTACTTGCCGGGAAGCAGCCGCGACAACGGGCCGGCAACTTTCTCGGCCAGGCGTGGCTCCAGCCGTTCGCCCAGCAGCAGGGAAGGTCGGCAGATGGTCAGTTGCGGCCAGTCCTGGGCGCGCAGGGCCTGCTCCATTTCACCTTTGACGCGGTTGTAGAACACCGATGATTTTGGATCGGCACCCAAGGCGCTGATCACGATCAGGTGCCGTGCGCCCATTTCTCGCGCGCGTTTGGCGAAGGCCACCACCATGTCCAGGTCAACGGCGCGGAAGGCCTGTTCGGAACCGGCCTTCTTGATGGTCGTGCCCAGGCAGCAGTAGGCGGTATCGACCCGCCCGCTGAGCTGTGGCAGGAATACCGTCGGCTCGCCGACCGGGTTTTCAAGGTGGGGATGTTCGGCCAGTGGCCGGCGTGAGGGTGCCAGCACGCGGCTGACAGTCGGCTCACTGAGCAGGCGATCAAGCAAATGTTCACCGGTCAGGCCGGTGGCTCCAGCGAGCAGTATGTGCTGAGGCGTCAAGTACATAGTGTTTCTCCCTTGATACTGTTCAGCTTAGTTGCTCTTTGTTTCCTTGCTGTCCGAGGCGGCACTTTGCAGGGCTTTTCTTGCTTGCTGCTTGCGCAGGGCTTGCCAGCGCGCCACAACGCCCTTGGGCGCCCAGATCTGTGGTTCGGAGGCTTCGAAATTGTCCGCCAGTTCGCGTTCGGCGACCGTTGCCTTGGCCAGCTTGAACGCTTGCTCCAGGTCGTCGCTTCGGTTCAGGGCCTGGGCGAACAGGGCATCGCCGAAGTAAGTGAAGTCCGCTTCCTCCGAGCAACCGAAGGACACCCGGTCGGCGCGGGAGGCGGTCATGATCAGGGTGCGTTCGTCTTTGAGCGCCGGGATAAAACCGCCGGAATAGCAGGCGGAAATCACGATGATCTTGTCGCGGTTTTTCAGCGGGGCCAGCACGCTGGCCAACTCATCGGCCGGCAGGTCGGCCAGCTCCATGCGAGGCTGGTCGAGTACCAGTTCGTGCTCTTGAGTGCCATGGCTGGTCAGGTAGATGAACAGCACGTCTTCCGGGCCGCTGCGTTCGGCCAGGGTCAGGGCGGCGCGGCGCAGGTTCTCGCGGGTGGCCATCGGCCGGTCACCGAGGTGCTCGCGATGATTGACCAGGCGGATCTGGCCGTAGGCGCCGAAGCGGCTGGCGAGCATGTTGCTGACGTAATCGGATTCGCGCAGGAACACGCTCTGCTTGCCATCGCCGCCCAGTGTCAGGCTGTACAGCTCGATCGCAGGTGATGAGGCTGGCACATTGGCCAGTGCCGCTTCGAGCAGCCGTCCTTGCGCGAGCAGCCCCAGTTCGAGGGTATCAGGCAGCAGTTTGCCATCGGCATCGCGTACGCGTTGACCGTTGATCCACTCACCGCTTTGCACCGTGCCATCGGTCAGCACCAGGGTGCCATGCCCCTGATAACTGTCATTGCCGAACTGACCGATGTAAAAACTGCCGTCGGCCAGGTTCAGGCGACCCTGCCCGGTGAAGCGCCAGTCGCTGAAGTGGCCGATATAGTGGCTGTTGTCAGCGCCGATCAACTCGCCCTTGCCATTGAGGGCGCCTTCCTTGAACTGGCCGATCCAGACATCGCCGTCGGCGTTTTCGTAGCGACCCTTGCCATGTAGCTGATTCTGTTTGAAACCGCCGGCATAGGCGTCGCCTTCAGCGCTGCTGAAGGTGCCGTTGCCGTCCAGCTGGCCATCGACGAAATGCCCACTGAACTGATTGCCGCTGGCATCGCTGCGCTGGCCTTCGCCATTGGGTTTGCCATGGGCGAATTGGCCCTGGTACTGGCTGCCATCTTCGAGCTCCAGGCGTCCGAGGCCGAAATACTGATCGGCCTTGAACTCGCCGCGGTACGTCATGCCGCTTTCCTTGAGCGTGCCCTCGCCCTCGCGTCGACCCAGTTTGAAACCGCCGGTGTAGCTGCTGTCCTGGGTGATCAGCGTGCCCTGGCCATGGAACAGGCCCTGGTGGAAGCCGCCACGATAGACCTCGCCATTGCTGCCGTGCCATTCGCCCTGACCATGCCACTGGCCCTTGTCGAACTGGCCGGCATACCAGCTGCCGTTCGGGTAGTCGATGCGACCCTCGCCTTGCAGCAAGCCATTGACCAGATCGCCCCGATACCGACCACCATCGGGCAGCCGTGCGTCAGGCGGCAACAGCGATTCGCCGTCGCCACATGCGGTGAGCAACAGGGTCAGTGCAAGAGGTGCAAGTGAGCGCATAGCAGGATCCGGGCAATTAGGCGACCGAGTATGCCGCAGCTATGTGTCTGATATATAGAGACGCGGTGCGAAACAGCTACAGCCGCCTCGCACCTGACAAGGGTTACACGAACGCCAGCGACAGCGATTCAGCGACGTATGCCGGTTTTTCCTGGCCTTCGATTTCCAGCGTGGCGATGGCCTTGAGCAGCCACTGGCCGGGTTTCTTCTCGGTCACTTCTCCCAGCTCGACCTTGAGGCGAACCCTGGAATTGACTTTCACCGGTTGGATGAAGCGCACGCTGTCCAGGCCGTAGTTGACTAACATCTTCGCGCCTTGCGGCAGGATGAGGATGTCTTCCATCAGTTTCGGAATCAGTGACAGCGACAGGAATCCGTGGGCAATCGTGCCGCCAAACGGGGTTTGTGCTGCCTTGACCGGATCAACGTGGATGAACTGAAAATCGCCTGTGGCTTCAGCGAACAGGTTGATGCGTTCCTGATCGATGGTGAGCCATTCGGAACGTCCGAGTTCCTTGCCGACATAATCATTGAGCTCTGCAACTGGAACATAGGGCATTGAGACTCTCCTTGAGTTCATCACTTTTATAATTTTTGAGTGGGGGCCGGGGCCCGAACAACCACTTTAGATCATCATGGCGGTTTGTTCCGGTCAAGCTTCCATACCTTTGGCGAATACCCATGCATAGCAGATGCCATGCTTATAATGTCCGGCCCGCTTGTGGGGGGACAAGTTTTGCTGGAGATGTCGAATGTTGCTTCGCGGCCTGACCTGGCTGGTGCTGTTTCAGTTGCTCGGTACCGCCATCAACCATCTGTTTGTGCCGGTGTTGCCGGGGCCGATCGTCGGTCTGCTGCTGTTGCTGGTGTTCTTGATCATTCGCGGTGAAGTGGGCGAGCCGTTGAGTCTGGCGGCGGGCAGTCTGCTGCGTTATCTGCCATTGCTGCTGGTGCCACCGGCAGTGGGTGTGATGGTGTATGCCGCCGATATCGCCGCCGATTTCTGGGCCATCGTCGGCGCGCTGGTCCTGTCGCTGCTGTTGTCCATGGCCTTTGCCGGTGTGTTGATGCAACGCATGGTCAAGCGTCAGGCGCAACGGGAGGACAGGCCATGATGGTGGATTGGCAAGGTGCATTGGCGGCGGTCATTCATCATCCGTTGTTCGGCATCGGGATTACCCTGGGGGCCTATCAACTGGTGCTGGCGGCATTCGAGAAAACCCGCCGGATCTTTCTGCAGCCGGTGCTGGTCTCGATGCTGCTGGTGATCGGCGTGCTGCTCGCCTGTGGGTTGACCTACGCCGAGTACCGTAAAAGTACGGAAATCCTCAGCATCCTGCTGGGACCGGCGACCGTCGCGCTGGCGGTACCGCTCTATCTCAATCTGCGGCGGATTCGCCAACTGTTCTGGCCAGTGTTTACTACGCTGGTGATAGGTGGCGTGGTCGCCACCGGCATGGGGGTGTTACTGGGCTGGTGGTTTGGCGCCGAGCACATGATCCTGATGACCATGGCGCCGAAGTCGGTGACCTCGCCGATCGCGATGCTGGTGGCCGAGCAGATTGGGGGTGTGGCGGCGTTGGCCGCGGTGTTCGTATTGATTACCGGGGTGATTGGGGCGATTTTCGGTCCGGCCCTGCTGACCCGGCTGGGTGTCCATGGACCCGAGGCGCGTGGCATGGCGTTGGGCATGACCGCCCATGCGGTAGGCACTTCGGTGGCCTTGCAGGAAAGTGAAGAGTGCGGTGCATTTGCCGCGTTGGCGATGAGCCTGATGGGCGTGGCCACGGCAGTGCTCCTGCCGTTGGCGGTGTCGATGGTGGTTTAAGGAAATCTTTATGAGTCTGGCGCTTTTCCCTCTGAACACGGTGCTGTTCCCTGGTTGCACCCTCGATTTGCAGATTTTCGAGGCGCGCTACCTGGACATGATTGGCCGCTGCATGAAACAGGGCGAAGGCTTTGGCGTGGTGTGCATCCTGGAGGGCGAGGAAGTCGGTGCTGCCGCCAGCGGCTGTGCGGTTTTCGGATGCGAGGCACGGATCACCGATTTCACCCAGCAGGACAACGGTTTGCTGGGGATTCGTGTGCAGGGCGGGCGACGCTTTCATGTGCTGGGGGCCGACATCCGTCAGGATCAGTTGATCGTCGCAGACGTCGAGTGGCTGGAAGAAGCGCCGGAACAATCGTTGCAGGATGACGATGCCGATTTGATTGCCTTGCTCAAGGCATTGGCTGAACACCCGATGGTCGAGGCCCTGAATATGGGCGGCGAGGTCTCAGGCCGGCAATCGCTGGCCAATCAGTTGGCCTATCTGCTGCCGTTCTCGGAGCTGGACAAGATTGACTTGCTGCAACTCGACGACCCGCAGCAACGCCTGGATGCGATTCAGGCATTGCTGGACAAGTTGCAGGGAGAGTTGTTTGTCTGATGTTTTGTCAGTAGGCATACCGCTCTATCGCATGGGGTAAATGCCACAACGCGAAGAATCCGAACAATGCCACCATCGTTGGCAATACCAGCCACCAGGCTTTTGCCGGCATCGCCTCCAGTGGTGCCTGGCGTTGACTCAACCACAGGCTGGCGGCGCAGACACAGGCCGCTAGCATGGCGCCAGCCAGCACATCGGTCGGCCAGTGCGCCCCCAGATAAACGCGCGACAAGGCAATCGTCAGGGCTGGCAAGCAGCCGAGCAGTAGCCAGGTCAGGCGCATCCGCTGCGGTTGGCCGCGACCGGCCAACACGGCCAGGGTCAGGAACAGCGCAAACGAGCCGGAGGCGTGGCCGCTGGGCATGCTGTAGCTGGTCAGCGGGTCGCTCAGCACTTCCGGGCGCACGCGGGCGAACAGGTGCTTGGTGCCAGTGTTGGCCAGCGCGGTGATCAGCAGGGTGGCACCGGCGAAGATCATGTGTCGCCATTGTCGAGTGACCAACAGCAGGATCGTCAGCGCTGCGCTGATCACCAGCATGTGCTTGAACTCACCGAGCTGGGTGAACATCACCGCCAGTTCATCCAGCAAAGGGCTGCGATGTTCCTGGACCAGTGTCATCAAGCCCTGGTCGAAGGCCGTGAGGTGCGAGTAGCCGATAAACAGTCCGCCCAGTATCACCAGGCTAAGGCCGGAAATCAGCAGGGTGGCCCGGCGATGGCTGCGCAAGCTGCTGTTGATGCTCAGGCCGATCAATACCGCAATGCTGCCGACCACCAGCCCGGCCTGTGGCCAGAATCCTTCGGGCAATGGCAGGCGAATGGCGGCTCCGGTGGCCCAACCCGGCAGCAGGTAAGCCACTGCCCAGCCCGCGCCAGCGAGCAGGCTCACCGCAAAAAAGCGCGGGAAGGGCATGTCGAACATTCCGGCTACCATGGGCAGCATCGGCCGTAATGGCCCGATAAAACGCCCGACCAGCAGGCTGGCGATCCCGTAGCGCTGGAAATAGGCTTCGGCGCTGCCGATCCATTCGGGGTGGTGGCGTAGCCCGGGCAGGCGTCGGATGTTCTGGTGGAAGTGCCGCCCCAGGAAGTACGACACCACGTCACCCAGCATGCCGCCGAGAAAACCCAGCAGCAGGGTTTCGCCCAATGACAGGGCGCCACTGCCGGCCAGTACCGCCACGGCAAACAGCAGCACGGTGCCGGGTACGATCAGGCCGGCAATCGCCAGGCACTCGACACAGGCGACGATGAATACCGCAGCCGCCAGCCATTGCGGGTTTGCCGTCAACCAGACGGTCAGGCTATCGAGCCAAGGGCCCATAGAGACACTCCATTATTTTTCGTTGTCCGCAGGGCGGTGGTTCAGATCAGCAAATAGTCGCGGCCTTCGACCTGGCCCCGGCGCAGAGGGTTCCGCGTGCAGTAGGGGGCATAGGCACTGTCGACGAAGCGATACATCAGGTGTTCGTCACGGCCATGGGGGATGCCCAGGCGTGTGGTCTGAATAACACGATTGGGCGGCCTGCCGATGTCTTCGACAAACAGCACTTCATGGTCGAAGCGCTTGGCATCCCAGTTCGGTACCTTCAACCCCAGTGCCTTGCACAGCAGCGTCTGGCCGGCGCAGAGCTTTTGCGATGCGCGTGGCCGGCCATTGGTATCGGGGTTGTTGAGTAGCATCTGGGCCAGGCTTGCCGGCCCGGATACGTCATCGACCCAAGGGTAGGCCGACTTGATCAGTACCGCATTGCCCGGCCCGTGCGCGCTGAAGTTCAATGAGTCACCGCCCCGGGCGTAGTACATATAGATGTGACCTCCATCCAGAAACAAAGCCTTACGCTTTTCTGTGTAGCCGAGGGAGGCGTGGCTGCCTTTTTCATCACAGTAATAGGCTTCGGTCTCGATAATGCGCGCCGAAAGCCACAGATCGCCGACCCGATGACGGATCACTTTGCCCAGCAGCTCACAGGCCAGCAGTTGGGCGTCGCGGTTGAAAAAGCTGTCGGGCAGGGCTTTTGGCAGCTTCGGAGTGCTCGGCTTGGGCATGGGGGCAGCGTTATAGAGACCAAATATGACGTTATGATAACAACGACGGCCTTAATCGAGGCTGAATGCTGTCTATTTTGACCATCCGCCCGTCACCGCTGTTAGTAGGAGAGCGCGGCAGCTATAATCTTCCGTTTCCTCTTTGCCAAGACCACACCAGACCATGACTGAGTCCGTTCTTGACTACATGACCCGATTGGGTCGCGCTGCCCGCGACGCTTCCCGCGTGATCGGCCGTGCCAGTACCGGGCAGAAAAACCGTGCCCTGCTGGCGGCTGCCAGCGCGCTGGATGCCGCTCGCGACGAGTTGACCGCCGCCAATGAACTTGACCTGGCCGCTGGCCGGGCCAATGGGCTTGAGCCGGCCATGCTCGAACGTCTGGCCCTGACCCCGGCACGCATCGATGGCATGATCGTCGGTTTGCGTCAGGTGGCGGCGTTGCCCGACCCGGTAGGCTCGATCCGCGACATGAGTTATCGGCCGTCAGGTATCCAGGTCGGCAAGATGCGCGTGCCCCTGGGTGTGGTGGGAATCATCTATGAGTCGCGGCCGAACGTGACCATCGATGCCGCGAGCCTGTGCCTGAAGTCGGGTAACGCGACCATCCTGCGCGGTGGTTCCGAGGCGATTCACTCCAACCGTGCCATTGCCGCCTGCATTCAGCGCGGCCTGGCCGAGGCCGGCTTGCCGGCGGCCGTGGTGCAAGTGGTCGAAACCACCGACCGCGCCGCCGTTGGCGCGCTGATCACCATGCCCGAGTACGTCGACGTGATCGTGCCGCGCGGCGGCAAGGGCCTGATCGAACGCGTCAGCCGCGATGCCCGCGTGCCGGTGATCAAGCACCTGGACGGCATCTGCCATGTCTACGTCAGTGCTCACGCCGAGCTGGCGAAGGCCCAGCGCATTGCGTTCAATGCCAAGACGTACCGCTACGGCATCTGCGGCGCCATGGAAACCCTGCTGGTCGACCAGGCGGTCGCCAAGGACTTCCTGCCGGCCATGGCTGCCCAGTTCCGCGAAAAAGGCGTTGAACTGCGTGGCTGCGAGCGTACCCGCGGCATCATCGACGCCGTGGCGGCGACCGAGGAAGACTGGAACACCGAATACCTGGCGCCGATTTTGTCGATCCTGGTGGTCGATGGCCTGGACCAGGCGATTGAACACATCAACCATTACGGCTCGCACCACACCGACTCGATCGTCAGCGAACACCAGGGCGAGGCCCGGCGTTTCGTGGCCGAAGTCGATTCGGCGTCGGTGATGATCAACACGCCAACCTGCTTTGCCGATGGATTCGAATACGGATTGGGTGCCGAGATTGGCATTTCTACTGATAAGCTGCACGCCCGCGGCCCGGTGGGGCTCGAAGGTCTGACCTGCGAGAAGTACATTGTGGTCGGTGATGGCCAGTTGCGCGGTCAGGAGTCGGTCTGACTTGGGCGACCTCGGCAAAAGCGCCGCTGCGACTGCCCTCGAACCTCGGCCTCGGCGCATTGGTGTCTTGGGCGGGACCTTCGATCCGGTGCACGTTGGCCATTTGCGCGGTGCGCTGGAAGTGGCCGAGTCATTGACGCTCGATGAGGTGCGCCTGACGCCCAGCGCCAGGCCGCCACATCGGGATACGCCGCAGGTATCGGCGCTTGACCGTCTGGCGATGGTCGAATGCGCGGTAGTTGGGGTTGCACCGTTGAAGGTGGACGACCGCGAGCTCAAGCGCGACAAACCGTCCTACACTATCGACACCCTGGAGCTGATGCGCGCGGAACTCGCCGCTGACGACCAGTTGTTTCTGCTTTTGGGCTGGGACGCATTTTGCGGCCTGCCCACTTGGCACCGCTGGGAAGAGTTGCTCCAGCATTGCCACATCCTGGTGCTGCAACGCCCGGATGCCGACAGCGAACCGCCGGATGCCTTGCGCAACCTGCTGGCAGCGCGCTCGGTGAGCGACCCGCTGGCCCTTGATGGGCCGAGTGGACAGATTGCATTCGTCTGGCAGACACCGCTCGCGGTATCCGCCACCCAGATCCGTCAACTGCTGGCCAGCGGTAAGTCGGTACGTTTCCTGGTGCCCGACGCGGTCCTGGCCTACATCGATGCGCACGGGCTTTACCGTGCGTCGAACTGAATAGGAGTGCTTCAAGGCACGTGGCAACAACGTGTATTGAAGCGCCCGAACATACGAGCAAAACGAGTTTTATATGACTGACAAAGACGTAACTAAAGTAAAGCGCAAAGGCACGTTCAAGAGCGCCCCGCTGCCAGTAGAGGCTGCCACCGGCCCGGCGCTTGTCGGCGAAGCGCTGGTCAAGGTCTCCGTGGCGGCCCTGGAAGACGTCAAGGCCCAGGACATCCTGGTGATCGACGTTCGTGAAAAGCAGAGCATCACTGACTACATGATCATCGCGACAGGTACGTCCAACCGTCAGATCGGCGCGATGCTGGACAAAGTCCGTGAAGCGGTCAAAGCCCAGGGCGTCAAGCCGCTGGGTGAAGAAGGCAAGGGCGACAGCGACTGGGTGCTGCTGGACATGGATGATGTCATCGTGCACATGATGACCTCCAATGCCCGCCAATTCTACGACCTGGAGCGTCTGTGGGAAGGTGCCGAGCAGAGCCGTGCCGCCGATGGCAAGCACCACAGCCCTGAAGTCGGCCACGAGCACTTCACCAAGCTCAACAAAGACCAGCAATAAGGGCTCGCTGTGCGACTGCGACTGATCGCCGTCGGTTCACGCATGCCCAAGTGGGTGGAAGAAGGCTGGCATGAATATGCCAAGCGTCTTCCTTCCGAGCTGGCGCTTGAACTGGTGGAAATACCGCTCAATACCCGTGGCAAGAATGCTGACGTGGCGCGTTTCATTCGCCAGGAAGGCGAAGCCATGCTGGCCAAGGTCGGCCCCAACGAGCGCATCGTCACCCTCGAAGTCCATGGCAAGCCGTGGAGCACGGAGCAGTTGGCCGTGGAACTCGATCGCTGGCGGCTGGACTCACGCACGGTCAACTTCATGGTCGGCGGCCCCGAGGGGCTGGCGCCGGAAGTGTGCGCGCGGGCGGATCAGCGCTGGTCGTTGTCGCCACTGACCTTGCCGCACCCGCTGGTGCGGATCCTGATCGGTGAACAGCTGTATCGTGCCTGGACAGTCTTGTCCGGCCACCCTTACCACAAGTAGTTCTACGCGCTCATGTCTCAGCCGATCCGCATCAAGGACCACGAAAAAGACGCCCGTCTGGTGCGTAGTCGCGTCGTGTTCGGCGCCATTGCGGTCGTGGTGCTGATCTGCGTGCTGATCGCGCGGTTGTATTACTTGCAGGTGATTCAATACGAGTACCACTCGACCCTGTCGGAAAACAACCGTGTCCACGTTCAGCCGATTCCGCCGACCCGCGGCTTGATCTTCGACCGTAATGGCGTGGTGATTGCCGATAACCGGCCCAGCTTCAGCCTGAGCATGACGCGCGAACGCTCCGGCGATTGGCAGCAAGTACTCGATGTAATCGTCGAAGTGCTGCAGCTGACACCCGAAGACCGGGCGATTTTCGAAAAGCGCATGCGCCAGGGGCGCCGGCCTTTCGAACCGGTGCCGATCCTGTTCGAACTGACGGAAGAGCAGATTGCCCGCATTGCGGTCAATCAGTTCCGCTTGCCAGGCGTTGAAGTGGTTGCGCAGTTGGTGCGTCACTACCCGCAGGGGGCGCATTTCGCGCACTCGGTCGGGTACATGGGGCGGATCAACGAAAAAGAACTCAAGACCCTCGACCCGGTGAACTACAGCGGTACCCATCACATCGGCAAAACCGGTATCGAGCGCTTCTACGAGCCTCAACTGCACGGGCAGGTCGGCTACGAAGAGGTCGAGACCAACGCCCGTGGCCGTGTGTTGCGGGTGCTCAAGCGTACCGATCCGATTCCCGGCAAGGACATCATCCTGAGCCTGGACATCAAGCTGCAGGAAGCCGCCGAGGCGGCACTGGGCGGGCGTCGTGGCGCGGTGGTGGCACTGGATCCGAACACCGGCGAAGTGCTGGCGATGGTCAGTCAGCCCAGTTTCGACCCGAACCTGTTCGTGACCGGCATCAGTTTCAAGGCCTACGCCGAGCTGCGTGATTCCATCGACCGGCCGTTGTTCAACCGCGTGCTGCGCGGCTTGTACCCACCGGGTTCGACCATCAAGCCGGCCGTGGCGATTGCCGGGCTGGACGCCGGCGTGGTGAGCGCCTCGTCCCGGGTTTACGACCCGGGCTACTACCAGCTGCCCAATTACGATCACAAGTACCGCAACTGGAACCGTTCGGGTGATGGCTATGTGGATCTGGACACGGCGATCATGCGGTCCAATGACACCTATTTCTATGACCTGGCCCACAAGCTGGGGATTGATCGGTTGTCGGCGTACATGAACAAGTTCGGTATTGGCCAGAAGGTCTCACTGGACATGTTCGAAGAGTCGCCAGGCCTGATGCCGTCCCGCGAGTGGAAGCGCGCCACCCGTCGCCAGGCCTGGTTCCCGGGCGAAACCCTGATTCTGGGGATCGGCCAGGGCTACATGCAGTCGACTCCGTTGCAACTGGCGCAAGCCACGGCACTGGTGGCGAGCAAGGGCAAATGGATCCGTCCGCACCTGGCCAAGACCATCGAGGGCGAGAAGCCGGTGGATGAAAACCCGATCCCGGACATCATCCTGCGCGATCCAGCGGACTGGACCCGGGTCAATCACGGTATGCAGCAAGTGATGCACGGCGCCCGTGGTACGGCGCGTAAAGCGGCCATCGGTTCGCAGTACCGGATCGCAGGCAAGTCGGGTACCGCCCAGGTGGTGGCGATCAAGCAAGGCGAGAAGTACGACCGCTCCAAGGTCCAGGAACGCCACCGTGACCACGCCTTGTTCGTCGGCTTTGCCCCGGCCGACAACCCGAAAATTGTGGTGTCGGTGATGGTCGAGAACGGTGAGTCCGGCTCTGGCGTCGCGGCACCGGTGGTGCGACAGGTCATGGACGCCTGGCTCCTGGACCAGGACGGCCGGCTCAAACCTGAGTTCGCCAGCCCTATCAGCGCGGAGGCTACGGCCCGTGAAGAGTAATTTTGATCGCATCCTCTCCAGTGAAGATGTGATGCGTCGTCGCGCGACACTGCTGCAACGCCTGCATATCGACGGCCCGTTGCTGATCCTGCTGTTGATCCTCGCCGCCGGCAGCCTGTTCGTGCTGTATTCGGCCAGCGGCAAGAGCTGGGACCTGCTGGCCAAGCAAGCCACGTCCTTCGGCATTGGCCTGGTGTCGATGATCGTGATCGCCCAGTTCGAGCCGCGGTTCATGGCACGCTGGGTGCCACTGGGCTATGTGGTCGGCGTTGTGTTGCTGCTGGTGGTGGACATCATGGGCCACAACGCCATGGGGGCAACGCGCTGGATCAACATTCCCGGGGTGATTCGCTTCCAGCCCTCGGAATTCATGAAAATCATCATGCCGGCGACCATTGCCTGGTACCTGGCCAAGCGCAGCTTGCCGCCGCAGCTCAAGCACGTCGGTATCAGCCTGCTGCTGATCGGCGTGCCGTTCATCCTGATCGTGCGTCAGCCGGACCTCGGGACCTCGCTCCTGATCCTTGCCGGCGGTGCGTTCGTGCTGTTCATGGGCGGGCTGCGCTGGCGCTGGATTGTCAGTGTGCTGGCCGCGGCGGTGCCCGTGGCGATTGCCATGTGGTTCTTCGTCATGCACGACTACCAGAAGCAGCGCGTGCTGACCTTCCTCGACCCGGAAAGCGATCCGCTGGGCACTGGCTGGAACATCATTCAGTCCAAGGCCGCCATCGGTTCCGGTGGCGTATTCGGCAAAGGCTGGTTGCTGGGCACCCAGTCGCACCTGGACTTCCTGCCGGAAAGCCACACCGACTTCATCATCGCGGTAATGGGCGAGGAGTTCGGCCTGGTGGGCATCTGTGCCTTGTTGCTGGTTTATCTGTTGTTGATTGGCCGTGGGCTGGTGATTACCGCCCAGGCGCAGACATTGTTTGGCAAATTGCTGGCCGGTGCGCTGACGATGACGTTTTTTGTTTACGTTTTCGTCAACATCGGTATGGTCAGTGGCCTGTTGCCAGTGGTGGGGGTGCCGTTGCCGTTCATTAGCTACGGCGGAACTTCGCTGGTAACGCTGCTGTCAGCGTTTGGGGTTTTGATGTCGATCCATACCCATCGTAAGTGGATCGCGCAAGTTTGAATAAGGTGAAGATTTCAATGCAAGTAATGCGTGGCTGGGCGACTCGATACGCACCCTGGGTCGGCCTGGTAAGCATCCTTGGCACGGCGCCTCAGGCGCTGGCCGGCGAATATGAAGGCTCGCCCCAGGTGGCCGAATTTGTCGGTGAAATGACCCGCGACTACGGCTTCGCCGGAGAGCAATTGATGGGCGTGTTCCGTGAGGCGCAGCGCAAGCAGTCGATTCTCGACGCGATCTCACGGCCCGCCGAGCGGGTCAAACAATGGAAAGAATATCGCCCGATGTTCCTCACGGATGCGCGAATTGCCCGCGGCGTGGACTTCTGGCGTCAGCATGAGGCCGTTCTGGCCCGTGCCGAGCAGGAATACGGTGTGCCGGCCCAGGTGATCGTCTCGATCATCGGTGTCGAGACCTTTTTTGGTCGTAATACCGGCAACTATCGGGTGATCGACGCCTTGTCGACCCTGGGTTTCGACTACCCTCCACGTGCCGAGTTCTTCCGCAAGGAGTTGCGTGAATTCCTGCTGCTGGCCCGGGAAGAGCAGGTCGACCCGCTGACGCTCAAGGGGTCGTACGCCGGCGCCATGGGGCTGCCACAATTCATGCCGAGCAGTTTCCGCGCCTATGCGGTGGATTTCGACGGCGATGGCCACATTAATATCTGGACCAACGCCGACGACGCCATCGGCAGCGTTGCCAGCTACTTCAAGCGCCACGGCTGGGAAGCCGGGCAGCCGGTGGTCAGCCGCGCCGAAGTGCGTGGCGATCAGGTTGACGAAGGTTTGACCGTTGGCATTGAACCGGTGAAAACCGTTGGGGAGTTGCGAGCCCTGGGCTGGTCGAGTCATGATGCGCTGCGCGACGATATGCCGGTCACCGCGTTTCGTCTGGAAGGCGACAATGGCCCGGAATACTGGATGGGCCTGAAGAATTTCTACGCGATCACGCGTTATAACCGCAGCGTGATGTACGCCATGGCCGTACATCAGTTGTCTGAGCAGTTGGTCCAAGCACGGGGCGTCAAGTAATGCTGGCATCGCCAATCCGCACACCCTTGAAGCTGGTGGCTTTCGCTGCGTTGTCGATGCTCGTGGCCAGTTGTTCGACCAGTCGCGCGCCGCAACCCAAGGCACCGGCCGCGGCACGCCCCGCGCCGGGCCTGGACATCAACCGCGCCCACAAAGACGGCGCGCCGTGGTGGGATGTGGACGTTTCACGCATTCCCGACGCGACACCGACCCTGCACACCGGTGCTTACAAGGCCAACCCTTACACGGTGCTGGGCAAGACGTACTACCCGATGCCCGAGTCCAAGCGCTATGTCGCCACGGGCACGGCGTCCTGGTACGGCACCAAGTTCCATGGCCAGAACACGGCCAACGGCGAGGTGTATGACTTGTACGGCATGAGTGCGGCCCACAAGACGCTGCCGCTGCCCGCCTATGTACGCGTCACCAACCTGGACAACCATCGTACGGTGATCCTGCGGGTCAACGATCGCGGGCCGTTCTACTCCGATCGCATCATCGACTTGTCCTATGCGGCGGCGAAGAAGCTCGGTTATGCCGAAACCGGCACGGCGCGGGTCAAGGTCGAGGGCATCGATCCTCAGGAGTGGTGGGCGGCCAAGGGCCAGCCGGCGCCGCTGATGCTCAAGGAGCCACAAATCGCGCAGAATAGCGCCCCGGTCATCACCGCTTCCGCCGGCAAGGTTGAACAATGGACGCCGCCGCCGCAGCAACACGCGGCCGCCGTGATACCGGTGCAGCTTGAAACAAAGAAAAACGCTTCGCTAGCAGCTTCTGGCCAGTATCTGCAGGTGGGCGCGTTCGCCAACCCGGACGCTGCAGAGCTCCTGAGATCGAAGTTGAGCTCGATGGTGAGCGCCCCGGTGTTCATCAGCTCCATCGTGCGTAATCAACAGACGCTGCATCGGGTTCGCCTGGGGCCAATCGCCTCCCAAGGTGAAGTTGCCCAAGTGCAAAACAGTGTGCGCCTGGCCAATCTCGGTTCGCCGAGCCTGGTGACGGCCGAATAAGCAATGCCTGATTCAAGGTTCACTTGCGGTGTGAGGGGTGAACCTGGTTGTTGGCTCGTTGTAGAACAAGAACCCGGCAAGGGTCGCAGAGTGAACAACTGAACACGCGACAATCCTCAGGCCTTGTGCGGTGAAGGTTGTCAGATTAGTTTTGCCCGCAAGGGCAAGTTTCCATTAGCGATTTCGAGAGACGGATGAACATCACCACCTTTGCCAAACGCCTGTTCCTGCTAGTCCCGCTGCTCCTCTCACCGGCCGCTTTCGCGGTCGAGATGATGCCGTCGCCACCGCAACTGGCCGCCAAAGCCTATGTGCTGATGGACGCCAGCAGCGGCAACGTGCTTGTCGAGAACAACGGTGACCAGCGTCTGCCGCCCGCCAGCCTGACCAAGCTGATGACCGCGTACATCGCGACGCTGGAAATCCGTCGTGGCCAGATCGGTGAAAACGATCCGGTGACCGTCAGCGAAAACGCCTGGCGTACCGGCGGTTCGCGGATGTTCATCAAGGTCGGCTCCCAGGTCACTGTCAGCGACCTGCTGCACGGCATCATCATCCAGTCGGGCAACGACGCCAGTGTTGCGCTCGCCGAGCACATCGCCGGCAGCGAAGACGCCTTCGCCGACATGATGAACAAAACCGTTGGCGACCTGGGTATGACCAACAGCCACTTCATGAACCCGACCGGCCTGCCAAACCCTGAGCACTACTCGTCGGCTCACGACATGGCTACACTGGCTCGCGCGATCATTCACGAAGATCCGGCTCACTACGCGATCTACTCGCAGAAAGAGTTCTTCTGGAACGGTATCAAGCAACCGAACCGCAACCTGCTGTTGTGGCGCGACAAGACCGTCGACGGTCTGAAAACCGGTCACACCGACGAAGCGGGCTACTGCATGGTGTCCTCGGCGGTACGTGATGGCATGCGCCTGATCGCCGTGGTGTTCGGTACCAACAGTGAAACCGCTCGTGCGGCCGAAACCCAGAAGCTGCTGACCTACGGTTTCCGCTTCTTCGAAACCCAGACCTTCTACCAGAAAGGCGCCGAGCTGGCTCAGGCTCCTGTCTGGAAGGGCACCACCAACCAGGTCAAGGCCGGCCTGGCACAAGACCTGACCATGACCCTGCCAAAAGGCCAGCTGAAAAAGCTCGCTGCCAGCATGACCATGAATCCACAACTGATCGCGCCGATCGCCAAAGGCGACGTGATTGGTAAAGTCGAAGTCAAACTGGACGACAAGGTGGTGCACAGCGCTGACCTGATCGCGCTGGACGGGGTCGACGAAGGTGGTATCTTCCGCCGCATGTGGGATAGCATCCGTCTATTCTTCTACGGCTTGTTCAACTGATTAGTGTGGACCTGCATGGCCCCGCTCCCATCCGGAGCGGGGCCATGTCCGTTGCCACGGCTTACGAGGCCGTTACGCCATGACAGATACCGAAGTAAAGGCGCCAAAGATCGAATTCCCTTGCGAGGATTACCCGATTAAGGTGATCGGCGATACCGGTGTGGGCTTCAAGGACAAGATCATCGCGATCCTGGAGAAGCACGCCACCGTAGACCACAAGACCCTGGCCGAGCGCCAGAGTACCAATGGCAAGTACACCACCATCCAGTTGCACATTATCGCGACCGGCCAGGAACAGCTCTACGACATCAACAGCGAGTTGCGCGCGACCGGTTTCGTGCACATGGTGCTGTGATGTCCGAACCGCTGGGCTTTCGCGAGCTCGGCCAACTGGCTTACGAGCCGGTCTGGCATGCCATGCAACGTTTCACCAATGAGCGTGGCAGCGAGCGGGCCGATGAAATCTGGCTGGTCGAGCACCCGCCGGTGTTCACCCAAGGGCAGGCCGGCAAGGCTGAACACTTGTTGCTGCCCGGCAATATTCCGGTGGTGCAGGTCGACCGGGGTGGTCAGGTAACCTACCACGGTCCGGGCCAACTGGTGGCTTATCTGCTGCTGGATGTGCGCAAGCTGGGGTTCGGTGTGCGTGACCTGGTCAGCCGGATGGAGCAGTGCCTGATCGAACTGCTGGCCAGCTACGGCGTCACCGCCGTGGCCAAGGCCGATGCGCCGGGCGTCTACGTCAACGGTGCGAAGATCGCTTCTCTGGGTCTGCGGATCCGCCACGGTTGCTCCTTTCATGGCCTGGCCCTGAACGTGGATATGGACCTTGAGCCGTTCCGACGGATTAACCCCTGTGGCTACGCTGGGCTGGCAATGACCCAGCTGCGTGACCATGCAGGGCCGATTGAATTTGCCGAGGTAAGTGCCCGGCTGCGCGCGCAGCTCGTCAAACACCTCGACTATGCTGAGCAGACGACCCTAACGGGCGGAATCGACTGATATGACTACTGATGCAGTGCAAACCATGATCCCGACGCTCGATGTCACCGAGCGTCCGGCCCCGCGTGCCAAGGTTGAAGCCGGCGTCAAGCTGCGCGGCGCCGAGAAGGTTGCACGTATCCCGGTGAAGATCATTCCGACCACGGAACTGCCGAAAAAGCCTGACTGGATTCGCGTGCGCATCCCGGTGTCCCCGGAAGTCGACCGGATCAAGGCCTTGCTGCGCAAACACAAGCTGCACAGCGTCTGCGAAGAAGCGTCCTGCCCGAACCTGGGCGAGTGCTTCTCCGGTGGTACCGCAACCTTCATGATCATGGGTGACATCTGCACCCGCCGTTGCCCGTTCTGCGACGTCGGCCACGGCCGTCCGAAGCCACTGGACGTCAACGAACCGGAAAGCCTGGCCATCGCCATTGCTGACCTGCGCCTGAAGTACGTGGTGATCACCTCGGTGGACCGCGACGACCTGCGTGACGGCGGCGCCCAGCACTTCGCCGACTGCATCCGCGAAATCCGCAAGCTGTCGCCGAACGTGCAGCTCGAGACCCTGGTGCCGGATTACCGCGGCCGCATGGACATCGCGCTGGAAATTACCGCCGCCGAGCCGCCGGATGTGTTCAACCACAACCTGGAAACCGTGCCACGCCTGTACAAGGCGGCGCGTCCGGGTTCGGACTATCAGTGGTCGCTGACCCTGCTGCAACGCTTCAAGCAGATGATGCCGCACATCCCGACCAAATCCGGGCTGATGCTGGGCCTGGGCGAGACCGACGAGGAAGTCATCGAAGTCATGAAGCGCATGCGCGAGCACGACATCGACATGCTGACCCTGGGCCAGTACCTGCAACCGTCCCGCAGCCACTTGCCGGTGCAGCGTTTCGTGCACCCTGACACCTTCGCCTGGTTCGCCGAGGAAGGGTACAAGATGGGCTTCAAGAACGTCGCGTCCGGCCCGCTGGTACGCTCTTCGTACCACGCCGACGAGCAGGCGAAGCTGGTCAAGGCCGAGCTGATGTCGTCCTGATCCGGTACGCCCGCAAGACCTGAAAAGTCTTGCGGGCGTTCTTTGTTGTGCTGCCCGCTGCCACACCAGCCTGTTCCCGCAACCTGCGGGGTGGTTGAACCTCTTCTGTTTGTCCCCGTTCCTGACTACTGTGTGTGCAAGCCGTCACGCAGGGAGAATCACGGATGACCACTCGCTCCACCCTCATCATTAGCGAACACACCCCCGTCCCGGCATTGCCGGCTGAAGGGCGCATTGGCGTCATTGCACCGGCGGGTCCGGCGGCACTGGAGGCCGAGAAGGCGCTGCAGTGGATGCGGATGCGGGGCTACTCGCTGCGGATCTTCCCCGGTGTCCTGGAAAAGGATGGTTACCTGGCCGGCAGCGATGAGGTCCGCCTGAAGGACCTGCATGACGCATTTACCGATCCGGCCATCGACGCCATCCTCTGTCTGCGTGGGGGATACGGCAGCCCTCGCTTGCTTGACCGTATCGACTATGAGCTGCTGCGGCGCCATGCCAAGCCGTTCGTCGGCTATAGCGACATAACGGCATTGCACCTGGCGATCAGCCGCTACTCGGGGTTTGTCACGTTTCACGGGCCGATGCTCAACGCGGACCTGTTGGGGGACAAGCAGCAACCGACCGAGGCATCGTTGTTCAGCCTGCTCAGAGGGCAACTGAAAGCCGGCAGTCTGTTGGCGCACCCGGTGGCCTACCCGTTGACGACTATCGAGCCTGGCATCGCTCACGGGCGTTTGCAGGGCGGGAATCTGTCGATGATCGCCGCCACCCTGGGGACGCCGTTCGAAATCGATGCCGACGGGATCATTCTGTTCATCGAGGACATCAACGAGCCGCTGTATCGCATCGACCGACTGCTGACCCACTTGCGACTGGCCGGAAAATTAAATCGGTTGCGCGGAGTGTTGGCGGGGGATGTGGCCGGCGTGGACAGCGAGGCGCTGGCGCAGTTACTCAAGCAGACCTTCGCGCCGTTCGGTATTCCGGTGCTGGCCGGCTGGCGCAGCGGGCACTGCGACCCGAACCTGACCTTGCCGATGGGAGCGTTGGTAACGCTGGATGCGGGGAGCAAGACGTTGGTGCTGGAGCAGGATGTGGTGATAAGACCTTAAGGCGGCATCGCCTGCTACCTGATTGTTCTCACGCTCTGCGTGGGAACACAGCCCGTGACGCTCTGCGTCACATCCAGAGCGGACGCTGAGCGTCCATTGAGGCATTCCCACGCCGAGCGTGGGAACGATCAAAGCCGGCTCGTACGCGATTAGCGGTTACGCAAACTATCCAGCAGCTTGCGCGTCGGATAGCCGTCCGCCGGCCAGCCAAATGACTGCTGGGCTGCGCGAATGGCTTTGCGGGTGTTGGCGCCGATGATGCCGTCGGGGTTGCCGGCGTCATACTGGTTGGCGCTGAGCAGGGTCTGCAACTCAATGCGCTCGGTGCGACTCAACGGCAGATCATCCTTGGGCCATTCGCCGTTGATCCGGCCAGCGTCGCTGAAGCGTTCCGACAACAGGTTCACCGCCAGTGCGTAGGACGACGAATTGTTGTACTTGAGCACCGCACGGAAGTTGTCGAGGATCAGGAAGGCCGGGCCGCGATAGCCGGCGGGCAGCAGCAGGGCGGCGGACAGCTGCTCGGAGCCTGCGGGTACGCTGGCGCCATTGGGCAGCTTGACGCCCAGTTGGGTCCATTCGGCGACACTTTTGCGGATGGCGCCGTCGGCCAGCGCGTAATTGAAGGTGCTCGGCACTGTGACTTCAAAGCCCCATGGCTGGCCTTTCTGCCAGCCGGAGCTTTGCAAGTAATGAGCGGTCGAGGCCAGCGCGTCGGCCGGGCTGTTCCAGATGTCGCGACGACCATCGCCATCGAAGTCCACGGCGTGCGTGTTGTAGGTGGTCGGGATGAACTGGGTCTGGCCCATGGCGCCGGCCCAGGAGCCGAGCATCTTCTCGGGGGCGATATCACCCTGTTGCAGAATCTGCAGTGCCGCCAGCAATTGCGCGTGGGCAAATCCCGGACGCCGGCCTTCGTAGGCCAGGGTCGCCAGCGAGCGAATCACCGACTTGTCGCCCTGGAAGCTGCCGAAGTTGCTTTCCATTCCCCAGACGGCCACCAGGACCTGGCGGTCGACGCCATAGCGCTGTTCGATGGCGCTCAGGGTGTCGGCATACTGGCTGAGCAGTGCCTGGCCTTTACGCACGCGCAGTGCGGATAGAGCGCCGTCGAGGTATTCCCACACCGGGCGAGCGAACTCAGGCTGGCTGCGGTCGGCACGGATAACGCTCATGTCCGGCGTGACGCCGGCAAAGGCGCGGTCGAACAGGGACGGGTTGATACCGGCGGCGAGGGCGTCCTTGCGGAACGCGGCCTGCCATTGCTCAAACGTCTGGCTGGGTTGGATCTCGAGGTTTTCTGTCGGTACGACGGGCGCAATGACGGCCGGGGCGGTTGTAACCGGGGCAGTCTGAAGCGGTTGGGCGTCGGCGGCGGTCGGTTTTTCCGCGCAGGCAACAAGCAGAACAAGGCTGGAAGCCGCAATCAGTTGGCGCAGGTGCCAACGACGGGAAATACAAAAGGGCATGCACAGGTCCAGAGAAAACGAATCAGGTGTCGACCTTATCATGACCGGAGGGCTGGAGGGGCCTCACCTTTCAAGCGGCCAGAAAGCAAGAAGCCTCCCAGCTTTTAGACTGGAAGGCTTCGCGGCGGTAGCTGCCTTTGCCCTTGGCCGGTTGTTCCTGACGGCTGCGGAACAGTGGCTGGGCGACGATGGACTTGGCCTTGTTGGGCCGCTTGTTTCTGCTCATGGGCGATACTCTCGCTGGTTGGGTTTTTGCGGGGCAAATCATCGGCCGAAGAGGCGCTTCTGTCCAGTCCCCGCGTTCAGGGGTTGAGCGCGGTCCCTGTGGCGAGCGGACTCGCCCTAATGCCGGTCAGTCAAGGAGATGAGGTCGAATGTGTAGGAGCGAGCGTGCTCGCGATGAACTCAAGAGCAACGCGTTTAATCAGAAAGCACGCGTTATCGTTAACGTCCATCGCGAGCACTCGAGCGTCGACCGGCTACTCCTACTCAGGTCGGCGTTCGTTGCCCGCGTTCGGCTGCGAAGCCGCCGCAGAGACGTTGAATGCGGTCCGTCAGAGGAAATAAAGTTGTCGGATCTGGGGTCGCTTCGCAACCCAGCGGGAGCAAGCGCCCTCGCCACAGAAGCGTTACTCGGCGGGCAAGCTCAGGCGCTGGCCGGCCATCAACAGCGACAGACGGCTGAGGCTCATCCACGGCGAGCCGGCGGCCTGGCCCTTGATCTGTGCGTCGATGCGTTGCGCTTCGAGCAGCAGTTGCGCCCAGCGCGGTGCCGAGTAGCGTTGCAGGGCCTTGCTCATCAGCGGCTTGCGCTTGTCCCAGACCGGCGGTCGGGCCTGGCTGAACGCTTTGTCCAGCGGTACGCCCTGGCTGTATTGCAGCGACAGGTTGGCCAGCAGGCGCAGTTCCCGGGCCAGGGCCCAGAGGATGACCGGCGGCTCCACGCCTTCGCCGCGCAAGCCTTCAAGCATGCGCAGTGCATGGGCGGCTTCACCGTTGAGGATCGCATCGGTGAGCCCGAATACATCGAAACGCGCACTGTCGGCCACGGCCGCCTGCACGGTTTCTACCGTGATCTGGCCACCTTCGGCCATTAACTTGAGCTTTTCGATTTCCTGGGCGGCGGCCAACAGGTTGCCTTCCACCCTGGCAGCGATCAGTTCAACGGCATCCTGGCTGGCGGACAGCCCGGCCTGGGACAGGCGCTGGCGAATCCACTGCGGCAGCTGGCTGGCATCGACCGGCCAGATTTGCACGAACTGGGTCTGCGCACCTTCGACCAGCGCCTTGCCCCATTTGGTTTTCTGCGCGCTGCCGTCAAGCTTGGGCAGGCTGATCAGCAGCAGCGTATCTTCTGCCGGTCGCGAGCAGTATTCCATCAGTGCCGCTGCGCCCTTGTCACCCGGCTTGCCGGACGGCAGGCGCAGTTCCAGCAGGCGCTTTTCGGCGAACAGGGACATGCTGGCACCTGCTTGCAGCAGGGTGCCCCAGTCGAAACTGGCGTCGGCGCTGAATACCTGGCGCTCGTCAAAACCTTGCTGGCGGGCAGCAGAGCGGATGGCGTCGGCGGCTTCCTGGCACAACAGCGGGTCATCGCCGCTGATGATGTACACCGGAGCGAGGGCACCTTGCAGGTGTTTGCCGAGTTGGGCGGGGGCGAGTTTCATAAGGCGGGGCAAACGGGGCGCAACAGCGCCCCGTAAGACTTACTCGGCAGGTACTTGCAGAGGCGACTGACGCGGGGTGTTCGCCTCGGCTTTCTGGGCCGCTTCCAGCGCCTGGGCTTCTGCCTTGGCACGTGCATCGGCGGATTGTTGCAGCTGATCCAGTTGAGCAGGGCTCAGTTGCTGCAGGCGCAACATCATGCGTTGCACCAGATCGCGGCGCATTTCCTTCTGGGCTTCATCGGCTTCCTGAACGGAACCGGTGATGTTGCTGCCATCGTGCATGACGACTTTCTGCACTTGCAGCTTGTCGCTGATCAGCGACAGGTTGTTCTGGCCAACGATTTGGTAGTCCAGCACGGTGGTCAGTTCGTTCTCTGCGGCACGGCCGGCACCGGAATAGCTCAGGACGCGCTGGGATGTCTGTTCATTGGTGAACACCAGTTTGTAAGGTGCGCCGGCAGCCACGTGGACGCCACTGCTTTGCAATACTTGACGCATCATCACCACGGTATCGCCATAGGCGTTACGGGCGCTCAGGTCGAGTTCCTTGATCGCCAGTTCGGTGGTGCCGGTGCCACGCAGCTGGAAACCGCAGGCGCTCAACAGGACCGCGAGGCCCATCACCAGCAGGTTGCGCTTGATCATCTTGTTGCTCCCCTTGAAACCGTGAGGGCCGACAGCGCGGCCCGAAAGGTTTTATACGGCGCCAGGCGAACCTGGCGCCTGATCCAATTAGCTGGCGACGATGTTGACCAGTTTCCCGGGCACCACGATCACTTTACGAATCGTCAGGCCGTCGACAAAGCGCAGCACGTTCTCGTTGGCCCGTGCGGCAGCTTCGACTTCTTCGCGCGTCGCGCTGGCCGGCATCTCGATCTGGCCACGCAGCTTGCCGTTGACCTGGATGACCAGTTGCAGGCTGTCCTGGACCAGGGCGGTCTCGTCCAGCACCGGCCAGCCGGCGTCGATCACTGGATTGGCGTGACCCAGGCGATGCCACAGCTCATGGCTGATGTGCGGCGTGATCGGAGCCAGCAGCAGAGTCACGGTTTCCAGACCTTCGTGAATCAGTGCGCGATCCTGGTCGGTGCCTTGCGCGGCTTTTTCCAGTACGTTCATCAGCGTCATCACCTGGGCGATGGCGGTGTTGAACTTGTGGTTCTGGCCGACGTCCTGGCTGGCCTGCTTGATGGCCAGGTGGATCGAGCGACGAACGGCTTTCTGCTCGTCGTTCAGGCTGGCGTCGTCCAGTTTCCCCGGCAGGCCCTGAGTGACGTGGGCTTGAGCCAGGCGCCAGACGCGCTTGAGGAAACGGTGCGAACCCTCTACGCCGGAGTCGGACCATTCCGCGCTCATGTCAGGTGGCGAAGCGAACATCATGAACAGGCGGCAGGTGTCTGCGCCGAACTGGTCGATCATCGACTGTGGGTCGACGCCGTTGTTCTTCGACTTGGCCATCTTCTCGGTGCCGCCGATTTCCACCGGCAAGCCGTCAGCTTTCAGCTTGGCGCTGATAACCTTGGCTTTGCTGTCACGCTCAAGCTCGACGTCTGCCGGGTTGAACCAGGTGTAAGCGCCATTGGCTTCGCGGCGATAGTAAGTCTCGGCGATCACCATGCCCTGGGTCAGCAGGTTTTTGAACGGCTCGTTGGAGCTCACGAGGCCTTCGTCGCGCATCAGCTTGTGGAAGAAGCGCGCGTAGAGCAGGTGAAGAATCGCGTGTTCGATACCGCCGATGTACTGATCCACCGGTAGCCAGTGGTCGGCCGCCGATTTTTCCACCAGGCCGCCTTCAAAGTGCGGCGAGGCGTAGCGGGCGTAGTACCACGAGGACTCGACGAAGGTGTCCATGGTGTCGGTTTCACGCTTGGCAGGCTGGCCACATTTAGGGCAGCTGCACTCGTAGAACTCGGGCATGCGCGCCAGTGGCGAACCGGCGCCGTCGGGTACGACGTCTTCCGGCAGCACGACAGGCAGTTGATCTTCCGGTACCGGCACGTCACCGCAGGTGTTGCAGTGGATGATCGGGATCGGGCAGCCCCAGTAACGCTGGCGGCTGATGCCCCAGTCGCGCAGGCGGAACTGGGTACGCGAGGCGCCCAGTTCTTTCTTGATCAGCGCGACTTCGATGGCGTCGAAGGCACCCGCGAAGTCGAGGCCGTCGAAGTCGCCGGAATTGATCAGCGTGCCGTGCTCGCCGTAGGCGTCTTGCCATGGCGCCGGGTTGCTGTCACCGGAGCTGGTGCGTACTACCGATTTGACCGGCAGGTTGTACTTGTGGGCGAACTCGAAATCGCGCTCGTCGTGAGCAGGCACCGCCATGACCGCGCCATCGCCGTAGTGCATCAGCACGTAGTTGGCGACCCACACCGGCAGTTTTTCACCGGTCAGCGGGTGTTCGACGAACAGCGACGTCGGCAGGCCTTTTTTCTCCTGGGTCGCCATGTCGGCTTCGGCGACGCTACCGCCCTTGCATTCAGCGATGAACGCTTGCAGCTCAGGGTTGTTCTGCGCTGCCAGGGTGGCCAGGTGGTGCTCGGCGGCCACGGCGACGTAGGTCGCGCCCATCAGGGTGTCCGGACGGGTGGTGAAGACTTTCAGTGCGCCGGTTTCGCCGATCGACTCGACGTTGTACGGGAACTGCACTTCCATGCCGCGGGATTTGCCGATCCAGTTGCGCTGCATGGTCTTGACCTGTTCAGGCCAGCCAGTCAGTTCGTCGAGGCTCTCCAGCAGCTCATCCGCGTAGGCGGTGATCTTGAAGTAGTACATTGGGATTTCGCGCTTTTCGATCAGCGCGCCGGAACGCCAGCCGCGGCCGTCGATCACTTGCTCGTTGGCCAGGACGGTCTGGTCGACCGGGTCCCAGTTCACGGTGCCGCTTTTTTTGTAAATCACACCTTTTTCGAACAGGCGGGTGAACAGCCATTGTTCCCAACGGTAGTAATCCGGCTTGCAGGTGGTCACTTCACGCGACCAGTCCACCGCCAGGCCCAGGCTGCGCAGCTGGGATTTCATGTAGGCAATGTTCTCGTAGGTCCACTTGGCGGGCGCTACGTTGTTCTTCATCGCGGCGTTTTCCGCCGGCATGCCGAAGGCGTCCCAACCCATGGGTTGCAGAACGTTCTTGCCTTGCATGCGCTGGTAGCGGGAGATCACGTCGCCAATGGTGTAGTTGCGCACGTGCCCCATGTGTAGCTTGCCGCTGGGGTAAGGGAACATCGACAGGCAATAGTAAGTTTCCTTGCCTGGCTGTTCACTGACTTCAAAGGACTTTTGCTCATCCCAGAATGACTGGGCAGCATTTTCGATTTCGCGGGGCTGATAGTGTTCGTGCATGGCTACTTTTGAACTGAATAGGGGTGGCCTAATCCTCTTCAATGCAACGCTGGACGTAGATTGCGCCAAATATGGCGTTTTCGATGCCCAGCCGAGCTGGAAGTGGAGTTACAGGAAGCGCCGTAGCATACATGACCGTGCTCGGCCTAGGGAAACTTGATTGTGCAGCGCCGCCCACGCGTGGGGCCGTTGGTCGCGGCGCACGGACGGTTTGCCCAGTGAAGCTAAGCTCTAGTTGGGGAGTGAGTCTTATCTTCAATGAGGTGAGGGATGGTTGAGTCGCAAACAAAAGTCACGAAACCCGAGTTGTACGAAAAGCTGATAGATCGTCTGGGGGTGGCCCTGGATGCAGCAAAAACAGCTGGGCGGTTGCGCGATGAGCGCCCTCTGGAACTGGAGCTTCGCGGGTTGAGCCGCGCAGAGTTCGAACTGATCAAGGCTTATCTGGACCGTAGTGAACGCGAGGCGCATGGCGTCTTGTCAGAAGTAGTGAAGCACAACGATGCCCCTCGTTCGGCCAAAGTCATATGGTTGAAAGACAAGGTGCCTGGCAGTGGCGCGGTAAAGGTCCGGTCCCTGCGAGTCAAGTAAGTGTACAGGCGCGTGTTTGTCGCCCATACGGGCACATGAAGTCACCGGTGATGGCTTTTTGATGAAAAGGCCAGCCACCTTAGTTGTCGCTTTGCTTCAACCCACTTAGGCTTCGGGCATCTTTCGGAGATGCTCGATGCCTTTTCGCTATTTTGTCAAACAACTACTGTTGCCCCCCGGCATTCTCTTGCTGTTGCTCCTGCTTGCCTGGTGGTTGCGCCGGTCAAGGCCGCGCCTGGCAGGGCTGTGCTTCGCCCTAGGGCTGGGCGGGTTCTGGTTGATGAGCTTGCCGGTAGTCGTGCAGTGGGGCGCCAGGGCACTTGAGCGCGAACCGCCCCTGGCCCGCAGCGAATGGGCGACCCTGGCCGAGCGTGCCGATGTGATTGTGGTGTTGGGCGCAGGGCGCGAGCGCGGTGACCAGGCCTGGGGCAGCGATCAGCCCACCGGGGTGGTTCTGGAACGTGAGCGTTATGCAGCGCGCCTGGCCAAGGCTTCGGGGCTGCCGGTGCTGACCAGCGGCGGTCTGCATTACGGCACTCCGCCCACCGAAGCCAAGCTCATGGCCGATTCGCTGCAGGATGATTTTGGGGTGACGGTTCGCTGGCAGGAGGGTCGCAGTCGCACGACCTGGGAGAACGCACAGTTCACTGCCGAGTTGCTGCAACCCACGGGCTTGAAGCGGGTGGTGCTGGTGACGCAGGCCTGGCATATGCCGCGCAGTGTCTGGAGCTTCGAAGCGGCGGGATTGACGGTGGTGCCGGCGCCCGTGGGCTTTATGGGGACCGGCAACGGTGAGCCCTTTGGCGGCTGGCTACCGACGGTCAAGTCGGTCTGGCGGTCGGGGCAGTTGGTGAACGAGGCGGTGGGGCAGATGGGTTATTTGGTGTTTTACCGATAGTTGAGTCGACACTGCCCTCTGTGGCGAGGGAGCAAGCTCCCTCGCCACAACAGCCTTTACACCGTCTTGGCGATCCGGCTTGCCAGCAGTGCCCAGCCAAACAGCAGTGCGCAGACAATGATCAGCGGCCATGAGCGCCATTGCAGGTAAGGCGTCAGGTTCTGCATCGGTACCACTTCACCATAGAGAATGCCGCGCTCGAATTGCGGAATCTGCACGGTGATCTTGCCAAACGGGTCAATCAGCCCGGTCACGCCGTTGTTGGTGGAGCGAATCATCCAGCGGCCGGCCTCCAGTGCCCGCATCTGCGCCATTTGCAGGTGTTGCAGGGGGCCAATGGAGGTGCCGAACCAGGTGTCGTTGCTGATGGTCAGCAGCAGGTCACTGCGCGCTGACAGACTGGCGGCAAATTCCGGATACACCACTTCGTAGCAGATGAACGGTGCAATCTGGTAACCCTTGGCTTGCAGCATCGGCTGATCGGCCGGGCCACGGGCGAAGTCCGACATCGGCAGGTCGAAGAAGGCGATCAGCCCGCGCAGCACTTCCTGCAGCGGTACGTATTCGCCAAACGGCACCAGTTTTTGCTTGAGGTAGGTGCCTTCACCCTCGCCGACTACGGTAATGCCGTTATAGAAGCGTTTCTCTTGATGTACTTGCTGACGGATCGGCACGCCGGTGATCAGGGCCGAGTTTCGATCGGCGGCGAAGTTGCCCATCATGTTCAGGTAGCCCTCGGCGGACTCCTTGAGCACGGGCACCGCGGTTTCCGGCCAGATCAGCAGGTCGACGCGCTTGGAACTCAGGCTCATGTCACGGTACAGCGCCAGCTGCGAGTTGAGCTGCGTCGGGTCCCATTTCATGCTTTGTTCGATATTGCCCTGAATCGCCGCAACGCTCAGCGGGTCGCCCGACGGGCTGGTCCAGGCATGTCCCTTGAGCGACAGTCCAACGACCCACGGCGCGGCCAGTAACAGCAGGCCGGCGACGATAAAACCTATGCGGCCGGCCTTGATCAGGCGCGGCAGGTTGTACAGCAGCGCGGCGCTGAGGGCGATACCGAAGGAGATCAGCCAGATGCCACCCAGCGGTGCCAGGCCGGTCAGCGGGCCGTCGAGTTGACTGTAGCCGGAATAGAGCCAGGGGAAGCCGGTGAGGAACCAGCCCCGGAACGCTTCCTGGCCGACCCACAACGCGGCGAAGGCCAGGGCGTCGGCCAGCGGTGCTTCGTTGCGGCGCAGCCAGCGTGCCCAGACCCAGGCGGGCAGGGCGAAGAACCAGGCAATCGCTGCGGTGAACGCCAGCATCAGCAGGCCGGCCAGCAGCATGGAAGCGCCGCCAAAGTGGTGGATGCTGTAGTAGATCCAGCTGGTGCCGGCGCCAAACAGACCAAAACCGAAGCACCAGCCGCGGCCCAAGGCCTGGCGGGGTGTCAGTTCACGCAAGCCTGCATAAAAGAACCCGACCGCCAGCAACGCCAGCGGCCAGATATCGAATGGCGCCAGCGCCAGGGTGGTGATAGCACCGGCCGCCACGGCCAGCAGGTTACCGGGCCAGCCGGGGCGGGTCATACGATGCATTTCAGTCCTTAGAATTACCGAGCGATAGGTGTCAGGCGCAGCAAGTGGATACGACGGCTATCGGCATTGAGGATGCGAAAGCGATAAGCGCCGATTTCAGTGATTTCATTGCGCTTGGGCAAGTGCCCGAACGCGCTCATCACCAGGCCGCCGACGGTGTCGAACTCATCGTCGGAGAACTCACTGTCGAAGAACTCGTTGAAGTTCTCGATCGGGGTCAGGGCCTTGATCAGGAAGTCACCACTGGGCAGCGGCTTGATGTAGCTGTCCTCTTCGACGTCGTGCTCGTCCTCGATGTCGCCGACGATCTGTTCCAGCACGTCTTCAATGGTCACCAGACCTGCGACACCGCCGTATTCGTCGATGACGATGGCCATGTGGTTATGGTTGGCGCGGAATTCGCGCAGCAGCACGTTCAGGCGCTTGGACTCGGGCACGAAGGTGGCCGGCCGCAGCAGGTCCTTGATGTTGAAGCTGTCGCCGTTCTCCTTGAGGATCAACGGCAGCAAGTCCTTGGCCAGCAGCACGCCCATCACGTCGTCGTGGCTTTCGCCAATCACTGGGTAACGGGAGTGGGCTGAGTCGAGCACGGCGGGCAGGAACTCGCGGGGTGTCTGGGTCGCCTTGATGCTGATCATCTGCGAGCGAGGGACCATGATGTCCCGTACTTGCAGGTCAGCCACCTGGATGGCGCCTTCGACGATGGCCAGCGCTTCGCTGTCCAGCAACTTGTTCTGGTGGGCATCGCGCAGGAGTTCAAGCAGCTCCTGACGGTTTTTCGGCTCATGGGCAAAAGCTTGGGTGAGTTTACCCAGCCAGGACTTTTGCCCGTTGCTCGATCGATCTTCGCTCATAGCGATTACTCTGAATCCTTTGTTGTAACGATAGGGGATGTTTCGGTTTCGTCGTCCGCATAAGGGTCCGGATGACCCAGTTCTGCAAGCAACGTTCGTTCCAGCGCTTCCATTTCTTCGGCTTCGTCATCATCTATATGGTCGTAACCCAGTAGATGCAAGCAGCCATGAATCACCAGATGTGCCCAATGGGCCTTCAATTCCTTGCCTTGCTCGGCCGCTTCGCGCTCGACCACGGCCACGCAGATCACCAGATCGCCCAGTAACGGGATGTCGAGGAACTCGTCGGGCACATCGGCCGGGAACGACAGGACGTTGGTGGCGTAATCTTTTTGACGCCAGGTGTGATTGAGTTCACGCCCTTCCGCTTCGTCGACCAGGCGAATGGTCATTTCTGAGTCGGCGCTGCGCTGGCGCAGGGCCAGCTCGCACCATTGGCGGAATTCGGCTTCGCTTGGGGCAGGCGCCTGGGTTGCCCGTTGCAGGTCAAGCTCAAGCATCGCGGTGGCTGTCCTTCGGGTTTTGTGCAGCGGCATGGTTTTCAAAGCGCTCATAGGCTTCGACGATGCGCTGAACCAGCGGATGACGCACGACGTCTTTGGGCTTGAAGTGAGTAAAGCTGATACCTGGCACGTCCTTCAGCACTTCGGTCACATGTATGAGTCCGGACTTGGTGCCTTTGGGCAGGTCGATCTGGGTGACGTCACCGGTAATGACCGCCGTCGAACCAAAGCCGATCCGGGTCAGGAACATTTTCATCTGCTCGACGGTGGTGTTCTGGCTTTCGTCGAGGATGATGAAGCTGTTGTTCAGCGTGCGGCCGCGCATGTAGGCCAGCGGCGCGACTTCGATCACCTGGCGTTCGATCAGTTTGGCCACCAGTTCAAAGCCGAGCATTTCGTACAGTGCGTCATAGAGCGGGCGCAGATACGGGTCGATCTTCTGCGACAGGTCGCCGGGCAGGAAGCCGAGTTTCTCGCCAGCCTCGACCGCCGGGCGTACCAGCAGGATGCGGCGGATCTGCTCGCGTTCCAGCGCATCGACCGCACAGGCTACGGCCAGGTAAGTCTTGCCGGTACCGGCCGGGCCGATGCCGAAGTTGATGTCGTTGGCCAAGACTTCCTTCACGTAGCGCTGCTGGTTCAAGCCACGAGGGCGAATCATGCCTTTTTTGGTGCGCAGCGCGACGGCGGGTTCGGCGGGCGAGTGATTGTTCAGCTCTTCCACGGCCGACTCCTGCAGGAACAGGTGGACCATGTCCGGCGACAGCTCGCTACCCTTGGTTTCACGGTAGAGCCGGCGCAACAGGTGTTCCGCGGAGGTGGTGTGTTTGAGCTCGCCGATCAGTTCGAACTGATTGCCGCGATTGCGGATCACGATCGCCAGGCGCTGTTCGATCAAGCGCAGATGCTCGTCGAATTGCCCGCACAGATTGGCAAAGCGATGAGCCTCAAAGGGCTCGAGTATGAAACGATGGGGTTCTATGGGTGCGTTCAAGGTTGTTTTTAGCCGCCCTTGGGCAATGGAGATGAAATCAAGGATAACGCCAGAGGGCTGGGTGCGAAAGCTCTTATACGGAGCAATGTAGCCGGCGATGATTCTGTAGGAGCGAGCTTGCTCGCGAAGGACTCGAGAGCACCACGCTCATTCAGGATGCAAGCGTCATCGTTGACGATCATCGCGAGCTCGCTCGCTCCTACAGCAGTGAACCGCGCAGCGAGTGCGGCTGTGCGGCGTCGATGTGGACGTCCGCGAACTGGCCGATCAGGGTTGGAGTGTCGCAGCGGAAGTTGACGATTCGATTATTCTCGGTGCGGCCTTGCAGCTCGCCGGGGTCTTTTTTCGAGTAATCGGTCACCAGGATTCGCTGGACCGAGCCGACCATTTGTCGGCTGATCTCGAAGCCTTGCTGGTTCAAGCGATGTTGCAGGGCATTCAAGCGCTCTTTTTTCAGTTCTTCCGGCGTTTCGTCGGCCAGATCGGCGGCCGGAGTGCCCGGGCGCTGGCTGTAGACAAAGGAGTAGGAGAAGTCGAAACCGACGTCTTCGATCAGCTTCATGGTTTGCTCGAAGTCTTTTTCGGTCTCGCCGGGGAAACCGACGATGAAGTCCGAGCTGATGCAGATGCCGGGTACGGCGGCCCGCAGCTTGCGCAGCTTGGACTTGTACTCGAGCGCGGTATGGTTGCGCTTCATGGCGGTGAGAATCCGGTCCGAACCCGATTGCACTGGCAAGTGCAGGTGCTTGACCAGCTCGGGTACTTCGGCGTGGGCCTGGATCAGGCTGTCGGAGAACTCCAGCGGGTGCGAGGTGGTGTAGCGAATGCGGTCGATACCCTCGACGGCGGCCACCACCCGGATCAGTTCGGCCAGGTCCGCCAGGCGACCATCGTGAGTGGTGCCGCGATAGCCATTGACGTTCTGCCCCAGCAGGGTGACCTCGCGCACGCCATGCTCGGCCAGGTGGATGATCTCGGCGATCACGTCGTCGAACGGCCGGCTGACTTCTTCGCCCCGGGTGTACGGCACCACGCAGAAGGTGCAGTACTTGCTGCAGCCTTCCATCACCGATACGTAGGCACTTGGGCCGTCGATACGCGGTTCGGGCAGGTGGTCGAACTTTTCGATTTCCGGGAACGAGACGTCGACTTGCGGCAATTTGGTGATGCGCGCGGCGTCGATCATTTCCGGCAAGCGGTGCAGGGTCTGCGGGCCAAAGACCACGTCGACATAGGGTGCGCGGTCGCGAATGGCCGCCCCTTCCTGGCTGGCCACGCAACCGCCGACCGCAATCACCAGGTCCGGGTTGGCGAGCTTCAGTTCGCGCCAGCGGCCCAACTGGGAGTAAACCCGGTCCTGGGCGCGCTCGCGGATCGAGCAGGTGTTGAGCAGAATCACGTCCGCATCTTCAGCGCGAGCGGTCACTTCCAAGGCCTGATGTTCGCCCAGCAGATCGACCATGCGCGAGCTGTCGTACTCGTTCATCTGGCAACCGTGGGTTTCGATGTAAAGCTTCTTGGCCATGGAGGGAGTCATCACGTGATTCAAAGAACCGCGCATTATAGGGAACAAGTCCCCAGGTTCCTACCATCGTGCGTCCAGCGGCTATGCTATAGTTCGCGCCCTCATTTTTATCCCTCGATGTGTTACCCGCCCACCATGACCAAACGTGAAGCTCCAATCTACAAGGTGATTTTCCTCAACCAGGGCCAGGTGTTCGAAATGTACGCCAAGCAGATCTATCAAAGTGATCTGTGGGGCTTCCTGGAAGTGGAAGAGTTCGTCTTTGGCGAGCGCACGCAAGTGGTCGTCGATCCGAGCGAGGAAAAGCTCAAGGCTCAGTTCGAAGGCGTGGTGCGCAGTTTTGTACCGATGCATTCGATTGTGCGCATCGACGAAGTCGAGCGCCTGGGCACCCCGAAAATCAGCGAAGCCCGTGGCGCGGTTGGCAATGTCATGCCGTTTCCGATGCCAATGCCTGAGAAGTAAGCGGTTGTCCCTGTCAGTGATCGTTCCCATGCTCTGCGTGGGAATGCCGCTGCAGTTCCCACGCAGAGCGTGGGAGCTAGCGGACGGCAGGGGAAGTCAGGGCAGTGGCGCGAAAGGCGTGCGCCCATCCGCGCTTTGCAGTTCCATCAGGTATTTACGGAAAATTTGCCCCAGCACCTGGGTGGCCACTTCCAGTTCATCGCGCTGCATGTGTTCGGCGACTTCGTCGGCGGTGTCCAGCGCATCTTCCGCACCGTTGACCGCTGCCATTTTCAGCACGATATACGCCTGGATGTTATTGGCCGGTACGCCTTCGCCCCGGAAAAACATGGTGCCAAGTTTGAATTGCGCCTGGGCATGGCCTTGCAGCGAGGCCTTTTCGAAGTAGCTCAGGGCTTGATTGAGGTCGCGTGGCGCGCTTTTGCCTTCGTAGTAGAACTCGCCCAACTCGTATTGCGCTTCCGCATCCCCGGCATCCGACGCTTTCTGGCAGGCATCGAGTGCCTCCTTCAGGTCTTCAGGCTGGGTATTGAGGGTGCAACGACCCATTGCCGGGATCAACAACGAGTTGCCGCCTGCTTGTGCGTGCGCGAGCAGGGGCTGAAGGAGCAACAGGCAGCCCAATGCAAGGGTGCGGCCGGTGCGGTTCATGGGAATCGACTTACCTCTGGAGGGCGCGTGGACCCGTCGAGGGATCCAATAAGCGCGCATTATGAAATAAGCAGGACCATCCTTACAAAGTCTTTACTCGTTTTTCTGCCGCGTGGGGACTATATCTACCGCATTTAAGGGTAATTGAGCCTGTCAGGTCAGAAAATAAATAGAAATGTAGGGTAAAGCTGACGTCGACAAAGGTTGTCGACGTCAGCGCACATCCCTTATTTCAGGGCGGCGAATGCGCGTTCCGCAGCGTCCAGGGTCAGTTTCAGCTCGGCTTCGCCGTGGGCGATCGAGGTGAAGCCGGCTTCGAAGGCGCTTGGCGCCAGGTACACGCCGCCTTCGAGCATCAGGTGGAAGAAGCGCTTGAACAGGTTGGCATCGCTGGCCATCACGTCATCGAAGGTCACGATGTCATCGGCGCCACTGAAGTACAGGCCGAACATGCCGCCGGCTTGGGTGGTCACGAACGGAATGCCCGCCGCATCGGCACGCTGTTGCAGCCCGTCGAGCAGGCGGCTGGTGTAGTCGCTGAGTTCGTCGTGGAAGCCGGGGCGACTGATCAGGCGTAGGGTGGTCAGGCCGGCGGCCATGGCCAGCGGGTTACCCGACAGGGTACCGGCCTGGTAGACCGGGCCCAGAGGTGCGATGTGCGCCATGATTTCGCGCTTGCCGCCGAAGCAGCCAACCGGCATGCCGCCGCCGATGATCTTGCCGAAGGTGCTCAGGTCCGGTGTCACGCCGTAATGCGCCTGGGCGCCGCCGAGTGCCACGCGGAAACCGGTCATCACTTCGTCGAAAATCAGCACCACGCCGTGCTTGTCACACAGGCTGCGCAGGCCTTCGAGGAAACCCGGGGCCGGCGGTACGCAGTTCATGTTGCCGGCAACCGGCTCGACGATGATGCACGCCACTTCCTGGCCGACGTCGGCGAGCATTTTTTCAACGGCATCGATGTCGTTGAACGGCAGTGTCAGGGTGTGTTTGGCAAAGGCGGCGGGTACACCGGCGGAGCTTGGCACGCCCTGGGTCAGCAGGCCGGAACCGGCCTTGACCAGCAGGCTGTCGGAGTGGCCGTGGTAGCAGCCTTCGAATTTGATGATGCTGTCGCGACCGGTGAAGCCGCGAGCCAGACGAATGGCGCTCATGGTGGCTTCGGTGCCGGAGCTGACCATGCGCACCATTTCCATCGACGGCACGATCGAGCAGACCAGGTCGGCCATCTCGGTTTCCATCGCGGTAGGGGCGCCGTAGGACAGGCCGTGTTCCAGCTGCTTGCGCACGGCGTCCAGTACGTCCGGGTGGCTATGGCCGAGAATCATCGGGCCCCAGGAACCGACGTAGTCGACATAGCGCTTGTCGTCTTCGTCCGTCACATAGGCGCCTTCGGCGTGCTTGAAGAACAGCGGCGTGCCGCCGACGCTCTTGAATGCACGAACGGGCGAGTTCACGCCGCCGGGAATGTGTTTCTGGGCGTTGGCAAACAGGGTTTCGGAACGAGACATGATTGGGCTCTCAAAAATCGGTAGTTGAATACTTAAGCTTTGAACAAGTCGTTGAAGGCGCGCGCGCGGCGCGTCACTTCCCGGGTGCTTTCGGCACCGAACAGGCCGTGCACCACCGCCAGCAGATCAACCCCGTGGGCCACCAGCGGGGCGGCGTTGTCCAGGGTGATGCCGCCGATCGCGCAGATCGGCAGGTGCAGTGTGCTGCGGGCCTGATCGAGCAGATCGAGGTTGCAGGTCGGCGCGCCGGGTTTGGTGCTCGAATTGAAGAAGCGGCCGAAGGCGACATAGCTGGCGCCTTCGGTTGCCGCTTGTTCGGCGAGTTCGAGCTGCGCGTGGCAGGTCGAACCGATGATTGCCTCGCGACCCAGCAGCGAGCGGGCCGGGGTCAACGGGCCGTCGGTTTGCCCCAGGTGTACGCCAACGCCCAGGCGCGCGGCCAGTTCGGTGTCATCGTTGATGATCAGCTGGGTCTTGTAGCGCCCGCACAGATCATGCAGTGCTTGCGCCTCGCGCAGTCGACGGGCGTCGTCGCTGCTCTTGTCGCGGTACTGCAGCAGGGTGACGCCGCCATCCAGCGCGGCCTCCACGTACTGAAGGAATTTCCCGGCCAGTAACTGGCTGTCGGTAATGGCGTACAGGCCACGTAGTTTCATCGGGCAGGCCTCATGACGTTACGAGCAGAAGTCCAGCGGCAGGCGGCGCGGCACGAATTGGCCTTTGCCTAGCTGCTCGGCGTCACGCAAGGTGCGCCAGGTGTAGTCGAGTGCCGATTTGACTGCGCTCGCCAGGTGTTCGCCTTGCGCCAGGCGACCGGCCAGGGTGCTGGCCAATGTGCAGCCGGAGCCGTGATAGCTGCCCGGCAGGCGTTGGCAGGTAAAGGTTTCACGGCGCCCGTCGCGGCTGTACAGACGATTATGCACTTCGTGTTCGTCGCCATGGCCACCGGTGATCAGCAGGTGTTTGACGTAAGGCAGGAGCTTTTCTGCGCATTCGTCGGCCGTGCCTTCAGGCAGTTCGGCAAGGATGCGCGCTTCAGGAAGGTTGGGGGTGGCGATGATCGCCAATGGCAGCAGTCGCTCGCGCATGGCGTAGCCGACCTCATCCTTGCCCAGGCGGCCACCGCCACCGGCGCGCAGCACCGGGTCGCAGACCACCGGCAGGTGCGGGTGCGCCTGGAGCAGTTCGACCACGGTGTCGACCATTTCCAGTGAGCCGAGCATGCCCAGCTTGATCGCCGCCACCTGCGAGTCGTTGAGCACGGCGTTGGCTTGTGCCAACACCCACTCACGGTCGAGGACGCGGAAATCACTGACATTGACGGTGTCTTGCACGGTCAGGGCAGTGACGGCCGGGGCCGCATGACAACCCTGTGCGAGCAGGGCTTCGATATCTGCCTGCAAGCCGGCGCCACCACTTGGGTCGTGGCCGGAGAGACAGAGGACAACGGGGCGAGAGCTGTAGATATTCATGGTGCGCGAGCTTACCACCAAACCTGTTTTTTCGGTGTGCCATGCCGAGTAATGCGCTCGCCACCTGTATCCAATGGTCGTAATGGCGCTTTGATGTCTTGGCCTGCGGAGCCTGTCCTGACGGGTGAAGTGCTCTGTAACGCCCGTTCTAGAGCCTTCAAACTAAAGGTTTTGGTGGTGTTCAAACGCCACCACCGGCTATGCTAGAGTGGATCCAAATCAATAACAGGTAATGCCGGTTTTACGTCTACTCAAAAGGAATGGGGGAGGCTTCCTGACGCAACCGGACAGGCCATGCTGGGGCTTTATGCGCTATTTGCTGATGTTGCTGTTGAGCTTGCCCTTGCTGGCGACCGCGGCTGATTTTAACGAGCTTACCCAAAGCCTCCCCTTGGGTCACAGCATGCAGGTCTACGAAGACGTCGCCGGCACTGCGACGATTACCGATGTCCTCGCGCAAGCCGCGGCCGGCCAGTTCAAGCCCCACGATAAAGCCACGCTGAACGCCGGTTACTCGCGCTCCGCATTCTGGTTGAAAATCGACCTGCATTATCGTCCAAACAATCCTGATGCCCGGCGCACCTGGTTGCTGGAGCTGGCCTATCCGCCCCTCGATCATCTCGATCTGTACCAGCCCGATGAGGCAGGCCGCTATCAACTGACTCAACGCACGGGTGACGCCTTGCCCTTTGCCAGCCGGGAGATCCGTCAGAACAATTATCTGTTCGACCTGGACTTTGCCGCGAACGAGCAAAAAACCCTGTATTTGCGCCTGCAGAGCGAGGGCTCGATACAAGCGCCGATGACGCTGTGGTCGAGTACCGCTTATCTGGAAGAGCAGCCAGTGCGCCTCTATGTGCTGGGGGTGATCTACGGTGTGCTGCTCGGAATGCTGGTCTACAACCTGTTCATCTACCTGAGTGTGCGCGACACCAGTTACCTCTATTACATCTTCTATATCGCTTCGTTCGGCCTCTATCAGCTCTCGGTCAACGGGGCGGCGGTGGAGTATTTCTGGCCGGACAACCCGTGGTGGGCCAACGCCTCGACGCCGTTCTTCATCGGCTGTGCCGGATTGTTCGGAAGCCAGTTCGCCCGCAGCTTTTTGCAGACTGCCAGACACAGTCGCTGGATGGATCGCCTGTTGCTGGTGCTGATCGCGTACGGCGCCCTGGTGGTAGGGTTGTCGTTGATGACCAGCTACGCCCTGGCCCTGCGCCTGGCCACAGCCTTGGCTTTGATCTTCACCGTGGTGATTTTCGCGGCGGGGATTTTCGTCTGGTGGCGAGGCCTGCGGGTGGCGCGTTACTTCATCATTGCCTGGTCGGCGTTCTTGCTGGGCGGCATCGTCAATACCCTGATGGTGCTGGGTTACCTGCCTAACGTGTTCCTGACCATGTACGCCAGCCAGATTGGCTCGGCGATCGAGGTGGCACTGCTGTCACTGGCGTTGGCCGACCGTATCAACGCCATGCGCGAACAGCAGGCGCAGACGCTGTTTGATGCCGGGCAGAAGCTCGAAGTGTTGAACCAGCAACTGGCTCACAGTAACCAGCTCAAGGATGAGTTCCTCGCGACCCTGACCCACGAATTGCGCACCCCGATGAACGGCGTGATCGGTTCGCTGGAGTTGATGCAGACCGTCGAGCTCGACCCGGAGCTTGAGCAGTATCAGCAGACGGCGGCTGGTTCTGCTCGCGACATGATGCGCATGGTCAACGGCATTCTGACCTTGACCGAATTGCAGGCGGGTCGACTCCAGGCCAGTCCCGAGCCGTTCAGCTTGCGCTCGGTGGTCGACAGCGTGAGGCGGCAGTTCGCAGCCAATGCCACGGGCAAGGGGTTGGATTTCAAGGTTGAGGTGGCCCCGGGTGTGCCGGACCGGCTCAACGGTGACAGTGCCAAGCTGGTGCAGTGCCTGGAGTGCCTGCTCGACAATGCGATCAAGTTCACGCGCGTGGGTGGGCTGGCCTTGCGGGTCAGCGGCAAATCCGCCGAGCCTGGACGCCAGAAACTGTCCTTCGCGGTGATCGACACGGGTATCGGTTTTACCGACCTGGGGGAAGCGACCATGTATCAGCGCTTCTTCCAGCTCGATGGATCCATGACGCGTGAATACGGCGGCCTGGGCGTTGGCCTGGCCATCTGCCGGCAATTGGTCGAGCTGATTGGCGGGCGCTTGACCCATCGCTCCGAACCCGGGCGCGGTAGTCGTTTCCAGCTGGATGTCGAGTTCGACGTGGTTACGGTGCGCCAGGTGGCGGCACCTTCCCGTCAGCCCCCGGAAACCATGAGCGTGCGTGCCCCGCAGGATTGCACGGTGTTGCTGATCGATGACAACAGCATCAATCAATTGGTGATGCGCGGCATGTTGCTCAAGCTGGGTTATCGGGTGCGCAGTGTCGACAGTGTCCCGGCGGCACTGGACAGCTTGCGCCGCGAGCGGTTTGACGGGGTGCTGCTCGACAGTCTGGTATCGCCTGTCGACGGTTCATCGGTGTGCTGCCAGATCCGCGCTTTGCCGGGGTATGCCGGGTTGCCGGTGCTGGCGGCCGTGGCCTCGATACAGGGCATTGACCTGGAGGCGGGGTGGACCGATTGCCTGAATAAGCCGGTGAAATTCGATGAGTTGCAGGTGGCACTCTACCGGCGAGTGCTGTGTCAGAATCAAGGTGAAAGCGCCGATATTTAGGCGGATATGCCACTTTGTCCACGGACAAGGCGGTGCTTAACTGAGGGTCTCAACGGACCCGAGGAGGCCCCGCCATGAACCTGCACCAGTTCGCCGAAACCCACGAAGTCACCAACCAGCCACCTTCGCTGGACGGCGCCAACCTCTATCGCATCGACCTGCCGTTGCAAGAGTGGGCCCGGCGATTCGGGGCCGGTTGGGCGGACTCGCGCATCGATGCTTATGGCGCGCTGGCCGGTGGTCCGTTGATGGAAGCCGGTTTTTTGGCCAACCAGAACAAACCGGTGTTCTCCAGCCATGATCGTTACGGTCACCGCGTCGACCTGGTGGAGTTCCACCCGGCCTACCATGAGCTGATGCGCACGGCGGTCGAGCACGGTTTGACCTCCTTGCCCTGGACGGACCCCAAGCCCGGGGCCCATGTGGCCCGCGCCGCCATGTCCTATTTGCACAGCCAGGCCGAAGCCGGCAGTGGCTGCCCGTTGACCATGACCTTCGCCAGCGTCCCGGCACTGCGCCTGCAACCGGACATCGCCAGGCTGTGGCTACCGAAAATCCTCGCCACCGAGTATGACCCGCGCAACGTAGGCATGGCCCACAAGGCGGGCGTGACCATCGGCATGGCGATGACCGAGAAGCAGGGCGGTACCGACGTGCGGGCCAACACCACCAAGGCCTATCCAGTCGGCGCGGCGGGGCCGGGGCAGGCGTATGAACTGGTGGGCCACAAGTGGTTCTGCTCGGCACCGATGTGCGATGCCTTCCTGACACTGGCACAAACCGACAAGGGCCTGACCTGTTTCCTGTTGCCCCGTCATCGAGCGGACGACACCCGCAACCAGTTCTACATCCAGCGCCTGAAAAACAAACTCGGCAATTGCTCCAATGCCTCCAGCGAAGTCGAGTTTCGCGGTGCGCTGGCGTGGATGGTGGGTGAAGAGGGGCGCGGTGTGCCGACCATCATCGAGATGGTGGCCATGACCCGTTTCGATTGCATGGTCGGCTCAAGCGCGTTGATGCGTCAGGCACTGACCCAGGCCAGCCATCACTGCGCTCACCGCAAGGTGGGGGGCAAGGTGCTCAGCGAACAGCCGCTGATGCAAAACGTACTGGCCGACCTGGCACTGGAAAGCGAGGCGGCGCTGGCCTTGAGCCTGCGCATGGGCCGGGCGCTGGATCACTTGGACGACGCGCGGGAAGACAAGTTTGCCCGGCTGGTAACAGCGGTGGGCAAGTACTGGATCTGCAAGCGTGCCCCGGCCATGATCAACGAAGCGGCCGAGTGCATGGGCGGCGCGGGGTATGTTGAAGAAAGCATCCTGCCCCGGCTGTACCGTGAGGCGCCGGTGAACTCGACGTGGGAAGGTTCCGGCAACGTGCAGTGCCTTGACGTGCTGCGTGCCTTGTCGAAGGAACCGGGCGTGCTGGATGCCTTGTTCAGCGAACTGGGCGACGGTCATGGCGACAAGCGCCTGGCCGCCCACATCAGTCAGCTGCAGGCGGCGTTCAAGGACACCGGCGACATTCAATACCGTGCCCGACAACTGACCGAAGACATTGCCTTGGGCCTGCAGGCCAAGCTATTGCTCGAAGCCGGCAATGCCGCCGTCAGTGATGCGTTCATCGCCAGCCGACTGGGCACGGCCGGCCGAGTATATGGCACCTTGCCAAGAGGGTTGGATGTGGAAGCAATCGTCGCCCGCTCGACCCCTCACGGGTTCTGACCAACGGTTGATGAACATCACGGATCCTGTGTGGGGGCGGGTAAGTCCGCTCTCGCAGGGTTCCCGTGCGCCGATGTTGCAGGCAAGATGAAGGTCTGCAAGTCAGAACACAGGAAGCTGATCGTGACCGAAGCGTTTATTGTCGTCGAAACCGCTGAACAAGCCGTGGACCGTCTTGCCGCTCTGCACGAGCGGGCCACTTCTGCGCTGAACCAAGCGCTCAAGCGTTATCTCAAGGATCGCATCGAACCCGATGCCGAGCAGCGTGCACTGTTTCGTTACCCTGAACTGCGTCTGACCTACCATTGCCAGGGCGAAGTCCCGCAAACCACGCGTGCCTACGCCAAGGTGCAGTTGCCCGGGACCTACAGTGTCACTGTCACCCACCCGGCCGCGTTCCGTAAGTACCTGTTGGAGCAACTGGAACCCCTGATGCACGACTTCACCGTGACGGTGGAAGTGGGCGTCAGCGCGCAGAACATTCCGTACCCGTACGTGGTCGAGCAAGGTGACGAACTGGCCGGCTCCGGCGTGACCGCCGCGGTGCTGGCGCGGGTTTTCCCCAGTACCGACCTGTCCGCCGCCAGCGATGGCATTGCCGATGGCCTGTACGATTGGGAAAACACCGATCCGTTGCCACTGGCGCTGTTCGATGCCGCCCGGGTGGATTTTTCCCTGCGCCGCCTGGTGCATTACACCGGCAGCGACTGGCGCCATGTGCAGCCGTGGATTCTGCTGACCAACTACCATCGCTACGTCGACCAGTTCATCGTTCATGGCCTGGAGCAACTGCGCAACGATCCACGCTTCGTGCGCATGGTGCTGCCGGGCAACGTGATCATCGAAAAGTCCATGGACCACGGCGAAGCGTCGGCCATTGCGGCCGGCGTGGTCTGGCACCGTTATCAGATGCCGGCCTATCACCTGCAGGCGTCGGACGGCCACGGCGTGACCCTGGTGAACATCGGCGTCGGCCCCTCCAACGCCAAGAACATCACCGACCACCTGGCGGTGTTGCGCCCTCATTGCTGGCTGATGATCGGCCACTGTGGCGGCCTGCGGCAGTCGCAAACCATCGGCGACTATGTGCTGGCGCACGCGTATATGCGTCGCGACGGGATTCTCGATCGCGTGGTGCCGCCGAACATTCCGATCCCGGCGTTGGCCGAAGTCCAGTTGGCCTTGCAGCAAGCGGCCGCGAATGTCACTGGCGAGCAGGGCGAGGCGCTGAAAAAACGCCTGCGTACCGGCACTGTGCTGACTTACGACGACCGTAACTGGGAGCTGCGCTGGGCCCAGGAACGGCCGTTGATCAACCTGTCCCGAGCCGTGGCGGTGGACATGGAAAGCGGCACCATCGCCGCGCAGGGCTACCGCTTGCGGGTACCGTACGGCACCTTGCTGTGTGTGTCGGACAAACCGTTGCACAGCGAAATCAAGCTGCCAGGTTCGGCCAACGCCTTTTATGAGCGCGCGGTCAGCCAGCACTTGAAGATCGGCATTGCTGCCGTGGATTTGCTGCGCACCGAACTCAACTCGCTGCACTCGCGCAAACTGCGCAGCTTCGACGAGCCGCCGTTCCGCTGATCGGGAGGTGGTCATTTAACGGTCAGGCCACTAGCATTGTCGGTCCTGACCGTTAGATGTTGTGTTTGCCATGTCGCGTCCCCCTCGTCCACCTTCCCGCCGCCCGGGTGTGAAGCCCGCGCAATCTTCTTCCGCCCCTCGGCGAGTGGCCAAGGCACCGCCGGCCGAGCCGAAACTGATTCTGTTCAATAAACCCTTCGATGTGCTGACGCAGTTCAGTGACGGTGAGGGGCGTGCAACCCTCAAGGACTTCATCGAGATCCCCGGGATCTACCCGGCCGGTCGGCTGGACCGCGACAGCGAGGGTTTGTTGTTGCTGACCAACGATGGTCAACTCCAGGCGCGCATCGCTGATCCCAAGCACAAGCTGGCCAAGACCTATTGGGTGCAAGTGGAAGGTGAGCCGAACGCCGCGCAACTGCAGCGTTTGCGCGACGGTGTGGAGCTCAATGACGGCATGACCTTGCCGGCCGAGGCGCGCCAGCTGGAAGAGCCCGAGCTGTGGCCACGCAACCCGCCGGTGCGCTTTCGTAAAAGCGTGCCGACCAGTTGGCTGGAATTGGTGATCCGTGAAGGGCGCAACCGTCAGGTGCGGCGCATGACCGCCGCGGTTGGCTTGCCGACCCTGCGTCTGGTGCGCGTGCGGATTGGCGACTGGACGATCGAGGGGCTCGATCAGGGCCAGTGGAAGGAAGTGCCGGCGCGCTTATAGCGTGCCGGATTCGATCAGGCCGATGACCACGCTTTTGATGATGAACGCGGCCACGCCCAGGCCCAGTACGAAGAACAGGATGAACGAACCGAAGCGTCCGGCCTTGGACTTCTTCGCCAGATCCCAGACGATGAAACCCATGAAAATGATCAGGATGGTCACCAGGCCGGTCATCATCCACTCTTCAAATACTGCAGGATCCATCGAACATCTCCAGCGCGGGCAGGGCTAAAAGGGCGGGGCGAGTATACGCCATGGGGGATTGGTGGAGTATTGGCCTGCGTCGGTGTGCCGCAGCGGTTCGTCGCCTGATCGATTGCCAACACATCCTGTGACGCGCTGCGTCACGTAGAGGAGCACCGAACACTTGATTGGGCGGCTTTACTGCCTAGGGGGTGAGTGGGCTTCAGCCACGCAGATGAGTCAACGGCAGCTCGGTGCTGTTGAGCACCTGGTTGAGCACGAAGCTTGAGCGCACGCTGGTCACGCCTTCGATGCGGGTCAGGTGCCCCAGCAGCAGTTTCTGGTAGTGGTCCATGTCCGGCACCACGACCTTGAGCTGGTAGTCGGCGTCCATCCCGGTCACCAGGCTGCATTCGAGCACTTGCGGCAGGGTGCGGATAGCGGCCTCGAAGTTTTCGAAACGCTCCGGAGTGTGGCGGTCCATGCCGATCAGGACGTAGGCGGTCAGGCTCAGGCCGAGCATTTTGCGGTCCAGCAGCGCCACCTGGCGGGAGATGTAGCCGTCGTCCTCCAGTTGCTTGACGCGTCGCGAGCAGGGCGATGGCGACAAGCCGATGCGTTCGGCCAGCTCCTGGTTGGAGATGCGAGCGTCACGCTGCAATTCAGCCAAAATGCTCAAGTCGTATCGGTCGAGTTTGCTCATGGATCAGGCCTTTGTCATAGCAATTGCGGTGGATTATCTATCCTGGGTGAAAAATTGCGCAAGTCATGTTTATTTGAGCAATCTTCGCAATCCTCTGCCGCGGGCCAAAGCCTATTCTTATCACCAGAATCACTGCCCGGACAAACAGTCCACAGCGGCCCGCCGAATCAGGCCAGCCGCGGCCACCTTCTCCCACAGGAGCTGAGTCGGCCCCCGGGCTACACACTGTCCACAAGACGGCGTGAGGTGAGCCGGCGTCAAAAGCGTCGAGCACGGACGAAGTTCTCAAAGGGAGGCCGACGGGTCTCCCTTTTTTATTGCGTGCGCCAGGCATGGCGCGTTGCGCGTAAGCGCAACCAGTTTGGCTATGGTGGCCACGCTGGTGACTTGGAGGTGCAAGTCCTCTACACACCCGGCAAGGGGAAGTGTTAGCCAGAGGCAAGGGTGTCGCGGGTGACC